>JAGYMV010000293.1 GCA_018400355.1 Wenzhouxiangella sp. | reverse complement strand
ACCGCGCACGTGCTTCGCAATGGCCTCAACTTGATTGGTGTGAGCGCACCGGAGTCCATGTAATGGCCAGACGTCAAGCAAAGCGCGCCAATGGCTCGGGATCTCACGGTCTGATTGGGTTCGCCTTGGGCGTGGTGGTTGGATTGGGCTTGGCCACCGCCATGGGGCTGATGCGGTCTGGCCCAGAGCCCGTCGGACCGCAGGCACAAAGCAATGAGGTCATCGCGCCATTGGAAGAAGAATTGGCGCCACCGAGACGCTACGAGTTTTTTAGCGTATTGCCTGAGGTCGAGCGCGTGGTGCCAGAGAGGGAAATCGAACAAGCCATAGCAGAGCAAAACCCAGAACCCTCAAAAACCTACACCCTGCAGGCGGGCTCGTTTCGGTCAGCAGGAGATGCCGAGGGCCTTCGAGCCCAGATCGTGTTGTTGGGATTGAGCGCTGAGGTCCAGTCGGTTACTGTAGATGACGAAAGTTGGCACCGAGTGCGGGTTGGGCCCTTTGACAGTGCCCGTGCCGCTGATGGTGCGAGAAGACGCTTGCAAGACAATGGCATGGAGGCGCTGGTCTTAAGCGGGGGTTAGACTCGGTCCAATCACAATAAGGAGAACCACCGAATGCTTGATCTGATTGTTGCTGCCAACGCATGGCTCAATGGCATTGTCTGGGGCCCTCCCTTCATGATCTTGTTGGTGGGCACTGGCGCCTACCTGACTTACAAACTTGGCTTTTTCCAGTTTCGGTATTTCATCCATTCTTGGAAAAACAGTTTCGGCGAGATGTTTCGACGAGACATCAAAACAGAAGAAGGCGCGATCAGCCCCTTTCAAGCCGTGGCGGCTGCAATGGCGGCGACCATTGGCGTGGGCAACATCGCCGGGGTGGCCACCGCGCTGGTCTTAGGCGGCCCGGGCGCGATCTTTTGGATGTGGATGGTCGCGCTCGTTGGCATGGCCACCAAGATGGCAGAAGCCACTTTGGGTTTGAAATACCGCCACATCGATGCCAACGGTCACGTGTCTGGTGGTGTGTTCTATTACATCGAAAAAGGCCTCGGCCCCCAATGGAAATGGCTGGCTGTGGCGTATGCATTCTTTGCTGGCATCTCGGCTTTTGGTTTGGGCAACATGGTCCAATCCAACACCGTCGCCCAATCCATGGCGGCCGGCTTTGGGGTTCCCAATTGGGTCACCGGTGTGGTGCTGATGGTCTTAGTTGGAGTGGTCACTTTGGGCGGTATTTCACGCATCGCCACCACCGCAGAGAAAATCGTTCCAGTGATGGCAGCGGCCTACATTGTTGGGGCATTGGGCATCTTGGC
>JAGYMV010000292.1 GCA_018400355.1 Wenzhouxiangella sp. | reverse complement strand
ATCAGCGCCAC
The DNA here is from genome assembly GCA_018400355.1 of Wenzhouxiangella sp. GTDB lineage: Bacteria > Pseudomonadota > Gammaproteobacteria > Xanthomonadales > Wenzhouxiangellaceae > Wenzhouxiangella. The sequence continues at coordinate 1,310 of JAGYMV010000292.1, read as the reverse complement.
CACCGACCAAAAAATCAGTGGCACACAGACCCAGTGAATCAGTTTGTTGGTTGGGTTGGTGTGGCTGTGACCATAATCATCAAACCATTCATCGGCTGAACGCATTGTTATTCTCCCTGGGTGGTTGGGTGGGGTGATCTCACCCCCATGCCCACACTCTAGCTCATCTCATCAATGCCTGCCAAGTGTCTCTGACCAGTGCATCGACACGCTCGAGTTCTTCGGCATCGGTGGGCTGTGGGTTGCGGTCTAGCCATTGGTGGTGTTGTTGCTCAATCAATGATCGCCACGCATCGAGAAGTTCGGCCCGGTGGGCGGCCTGCAAGCCAGAGAGTGCGTCGATCTGTTGCTCGGTTGAACGGAGGCTGACCAAGTCTGGATGGTCATGGGCTTGTGTGAGCACACCAAACTCAGTGACAAATTGCAAATCGGTTAACCGTTGCTTGATGGGGGTCTCCGCCCGCTCATGCAGTTGTTTTTGGCGCATGTCTTGAAGCGCTTTTGCGGTGCTTTGTTTTTCTCTCGACCGGGTGAGTACCTGGTGACGGATGGCCTCAAACGGTTCTTGTAGGTTTGGATCACCGGCCACCCAGCGGGCACGGATCAGGGCTTGGTGTTCCCACAACCACGCTTTGTCTTCTTGATAGCGCCCAAACTGGCCCATTTCACTGACCAACAAGCCCGCTCGCCCATTGGGTCTGAGTCGGGTATCAATCTCAAACAATCGTCCACCAGGCAAGGGCAGTTGCATCAAAGAAATCAGCCGCTGGGCAATCCGCGCCATATCGCTGGATGTGGAGTGTGTGTCGTGCAAGAACACACAATCGAGATCGGACCCATAGTGCATGGTGCCGGCACCACAATTGCCATACGCAATGACCGCCAGCGGCGCCTCAGACTGTAAGCTTTTTAGGATGACTTGGATGCAAGTCTCGGCCACATCGGTGAGCGCCAGACTCGCTTGTGCCGGTGTCAGTTGCCGGCTCACCTCCGCCAAGGCCACGCGCAAGAAACACGCTTGGCGCCAACGACCCAGCGCATTCAAGCCAAGCTCTGGATCGCTTGGGTCGATCTCGGGGTGCGAGGGCATGGTGTCTTGATGCGCGGGATCAATCAAGTCATCGAGCAATTGGGGTGAGTTGATGACCCACTGAGCGATTCGTTCGCTGGCTTTGAACGCCCAGACCACCCGATCACAGATCTCGGGCTTTTCATACAAAAGAGCCAGATAGGCTGAGCGTTGTGCAATGTGTTCGATCAAGGCCGTGACATCAGACAGGCCTTGAATGGGTTCGGGCGAATGGATTAAG
>JAGYMV010000291.1 GCA_018400355.1 Wenzhouxiangella sp. | reverse complement strand
CCCAGAGCCCATCGACCAACAACGACCAAGAATCGTTTACGAGAAACTTGGCTTGAGAAAAAATTGAGTGCTTGGGCAGGCCCGGCAAGGCGTTCCCATCAAAACGCACACCCTCAACCGCGAAAGTCTCGAACTGGTAATCGGCATAGGTGTAGGCCAAAGACCCATGCAATGACTCGCTCAAAGCGTGCTCCAACCCAAGCTCAAAACCCAAGCGCTGGGTTTGGCCCGCGTTGGCAAAAATATCCACCCCATCAAAAGAATCAATCACCACAATTTCATCGCGGGTATCGATCCAGAACGCGCTGGCTTCCAACTGACCATCTGTCCAAAACGCCCTCAAACCGGCTTCGTGATTGCTTGCATACGCCGGAGACAACGCCCGGGAAAAACCACCGCCGCCCGTCAAATCCTTAATCTCGGTGAAGGTTGGGCTCTCAAAGCCCTCAGACCAATTTAAGAACCCTGAAAGTCTTGGGTTGAAGGCATAAGTGGTACCCGCCATCCACACCCATTCCTTGAAACGGCGAGCGGTCGGCGTGGCCGCTGGCTGTGCAAACTCATCGATGGTCAAGTCCAATCGGTCATGGCGAAGCCCCAATTGGAATGACCAGTCATTCCATTGGCGATGGGCCTGAACGAAAAGCGCACTCGATTCGGCCAGCTGTCGCTCATTCTGGGTTTGCGCCAACACCGTGCCTGTCGAATCCACACGATATCGCTGACGGTCATCGTCTTGCTTGGCCCAATCGAGGCCGGCTGTGAGGCGCCAATCATTGAATTCGGGCACCCGCAAAGAACTGCCCGCACCATAGAACGCTCGCTGAAACGCAATTAAGCTTGGAAAAAATGAGCTCGGTAACTGCTGCTCGAAATCACGGCTGGTGCGAAACACATAAGACGATAAGACGCTTTGGTTGGCCAGGTCCATCTCATGCCTGAGCCCCAAGCGCTCTTGACGCACTGTTTGGCCTGCGTTCAAAGACTCCGATTGCGCGCTGGCTTGCCACCGGTCTATCCTGACTTGGTCTCTGGTGAGCGCACCGGGGTCTTTTCCAAATGGTTGATCCAAGACAGTGGCTGCCAGTTTCAGCCGATGTGAGGGTGCCAATGAAAGCGTCCCATTGGCATTGAACAAGCGCTTGCTCGTGCCTGAATGATCGCGTTGCCCTTGATAATCCAGATCCGATACGCTGACCCAACCATGGATAGAATCCCATTGCCCGCCCGCCTGCAGACCAAACTGCGCAAAGCCATCTGACCCAAGACCGAGGCGTGTGTGCACGGTGGGCGCGATGCCCTCTCCATCTTCGGTCCGAAGCGC
>JAGYMV010000290.1 GCA_018400355.1 Wenzhouxiangella sp. | reverse complement strand
GAGGCACCAGACCATGATGATCGGCCCATTTGTATCCCGCTTTGATTTCTCTAAAACCACTTCAGGCTCTTTTTTAAGTGCGCCGCATGTGTTTTTGTTGGGGGTTTTGTTGAGCTTGTTCATAACGCCAGTGGTGGCGAGTTTTGAGCAAGGCCGTCAAATCGCATCGGCCGATCAATTTTCGGTGCTTTCGCCCCGTGCGCGCATTGCACCCGAGAATCAAACCGTGACCCATCGCATTGAGACATTGCTGCCGCGCTTGATGGATGAAGCCGGGTTGGATGTGTGGGTGGTGATCAATCGAGAGTATGCAGAAGACCCTGTCTATTTCACTCTAGTGCCTCAGCCAAGCTTTGCCGCTCGACGCACCACCATGTTGGTGTTTCACCGCATCACCAATGCCTCGGGTGAGTCGGAAGTCCGCGCCTTGTCGGTGAATCGATACCCACTGGGTGAGCCTTATGAAATCGCCTGGTCGGGTGGGGATTTGGATGAGCAATGGGTGGCCTTGGCCGAGTTGTTGGTCTCGCTCGATGCCGAGCGTGTGGGCATCAATGTCTCCACCCACTGGCCGGTGGCCGATGGGCTCACCCATGGCTTGTATGAGCAACTGTTGCAGGCACTCCCCGAATCGCACCACCAACGTTTGGTGCCGGCTGAAGATTTGGTGGTTCGTTGGCTGGAAACGAGAACCAAGGCAGAGCTTGAGCTCTATCCACACATTGTGGGCATTGCCCGCGGGGTCATTGCCGAGGCGTTCAGTGCCCGCGTGATCACGCCTGGGGTCACCACCACCGATGATGTGGCTTGGTATATCCGCGAACGCTTCGAATCACTGGGTTTGCCCATTTGGTTTATGCCTTATGTCAATGTGCAAAGACCCGGCGAGTTGTGTGCCGAAGACCAGGCCTTTTGTGGTGTTTCGGGCACCATCGAACGGGGTGATGTCATCCACACCGATGTGGGCATTTGCTATCTCAAGCTCTGCACCGATACCCAAGAAATGGGCTATGTCTTGGGGCTGGGAGAAACAGAAGTACCCAGCGGTTTGGCGGATGCATTGGCTGTTGGAAATCGCTGGCAGGATCATTTGACCGATTCTTTTGAAACCGGTCAAACAGGCAACGAAATTTTGGCACGAACCATCGAACGCTCAAAAGCCGATGGCATCTATTCACAAACCTACACGCACCCATTGGGCTTTTTTGGGCACGCGCCTGGGCCGACCATCGGCATGTGGGACAACCAAGGCAACACACCCGTCCAAGGCGATTGGCCACTGCATGCCAACACAGGCTATGCCATTGAAGGCAACATCAAACATCAGGTGCCC
>JAGYMV010000029.1 GCA_018400355.1 Wenzhouxiangella sp. | reverse complement strand
GCTTGGCTCAACTCCAGCGCCACGACCAGCGCTTGGATTGAATGATTGAACCGCTAGGTGCAACGCCCAAGAGATGGCCTGGCGCTCATGCCGGACCCTGTGGTTCCCTCAAGGCAAGCCCCAGTGTGCGACGGCAGTCTAGAACACCGAGGTCATGCAAACTCAATCGGGATCTCTTCGCTCCCCACGCCATGATGCACGCGGAACAGATTGCCTGGGTCGACTTGTCGCTTGATCTCGAGAAGGCGGGGGTAGTTGGGACCCCACTGGGCCTCTTGCCAGTTTTCTAGGAAGTAGTCTGATTCGGTGGAGTAGGTCCCTGCTCCTGGAGTCACCAACGCGATGGCATCCATGGCCCGATCGAGGGCGCGGGCATCTTTTTGTGCTTGACGGGGGTCCGGTTCCCGACCCACCACATTCGGATATCTGTGCTGTTGCGCTGAGGCCATGATGACGAGTGCAGCCGCATCAAACGCTTGTGGATGCACGGCGGTTTCTCGATCGCGCTTCTCCGCCTCCGGGTGCTCTCCAGAGAGCCCTTTGTTGACTTGAAAAATGAACCCAGCATGGCGCGTTGCTTCGAAAAAGGCATCCGCCAGTCCGCTTGGATCGTCCCGCAGAAGTTGGGTGGCAATCCAGCGAGACTTGTAGGTATTCCAAAACACCGAAAGCTCGCCTTGGTTACCTGTCCACCAGAATTGATTCTTGGGAGCTGAGGGCCGAGGATCCCGTGTGATGAAATCGGGGTTGTTCTGATCCCAGTAGTCGGGATTCCAAAGATCACGGAAAGGCAAAAACTGGACTTCTGGCTTGACATCAAAGTCCTCAGGACGATCACGCAGTGGCGCGAGGAAGGGCTCAAGGGCGGCCATGCCATCTTCTTTGGGCAGATCCAGAAACGTGAGTCGGAAGCCAAACTGATTGTCGGAGCCAAAATGAACGCTTTCTCCCCAAGCGGGATTGTCCAGCTTGTCGGGATACAGGCGAAGGAATGATTCGATCAGTTCGCGGTAGGCCGCATCGCTTTTCGCTTGAATCGACCCGGTCACAATGCCGACGGTATCTGGAATGGGGTGAGTGAGCAAGGTCACTTTGCTGGCGATACCAAAGGTGCCGCCGCCACCGCCGCGCAGGGCATAAAAAAGATCGGTATTCTGGTATCGATTGGCCACCACGATGGAGCCATCGGCCGTGATCACCTCCACCTCGAGTATGCCGCCAGCACCCGTCCCGTAGCGCTTGGAGAAACTCCCAAATCCGCTGCCAAACGTGAACCCACCGCAAGCTCCCACGCTGGTGCACCCACCGCCTTGAACGTAACGGCCGGCCTGGGTGGCCGCCTCGTAAGCCTCTAGCCAACGGGTGCCCGCTTCGACCGTCAGTGCATGCTCGGTTGGGGTGTCATCTGGCGCCCCTTGTGGCACAAAATCCGTGTGGACTGTCACCTGTCTCATGGGGTGGGTCCAGACCAGCAGCGAGTTGGGTGCACAGCTCCGGCCCAGATAATCATGCCCCGTCCCTTTGACAACAAGCCGCACCCGCTTTTCTCGTGCGAATCGCACTGCCGCTGCAATGTCTTCGGGCTTTTCTGCAGCAACAGCGTAGGGGCTGGCCGCGGAGTCCCAAGCATTTAACCAGCCCGTGGACTGGGTGGCACCGGGAGTTTCCTCATTGAAAAAAGGGTTTTTAAGTTCTTTAAATATTTCTTTAGGCGCTCCCGGTCCCCAGGCGAGCTGTGGGCGGATGAGGCGTCCCTCGACGGCTTGTTCCAATTCACTCCACTCGAGTTGGCTGGGCCAAGGCAGTGCCTCGGTCGGTTCGCCCGCAGCGTGTATCAATTTTTTTTGGGGCATTCCGTGAGCGGGTGCGCCGGTGAGTAGGAGAGAGGCGCCAGCTGCAACGCCCCCCACCTGGGTTAGAAACTTTCGGCGACTTGCTCTCTCGGGCGGAGAGGGAGAGTCCGATGGGGCTTGGGGATGCGGCGGTGTTTTTGACTGAGTCATGGTGTCAGCGTGATGTCCATAGAAAAATAAATTTAAACTAGCAGTCTTTGATAAGCGTTGTCAATTTGTTTGGGCGCCCAGTGTTTGAGCGCCGAGATGCCGCGCCTGGCCAACCAGTCAGCGGGCGAAATGACCCGCTAGGCCAGCACGCCTTGAATAATCTCAGTATCATGACAACATCCATTGAGTCTTCTTATTTCAACACTGACTAAAGAGTCCATTCGTATGACCTCAGCCACACCATTAGATCCAGACGTTCGAGCCATGATTGAGCAGCAGATCGCTGCCTCAGAGGTGGTGTTGTTTATGAAAGGTTCGCCCAAGATGCCGCAATGTGGGTTTTCAGCGAAGACCGCTGGCATGCTCGACAGCCTCTTAAATGGTGCCTATGCGGCCTATAACGTGCTCGATGACGAGCGTTTGCGCGAAGGCATCAAAGCATTCAGTGATTGGCCCACCATTCCGCAGCTCTATATTCGCGGTGAGTTTGTTGGGGGGTGCGACATCATCACCGAAATGTACAACGCCGGTGAACTCCACGAAATGCTCGGCCTCGAAGTCCCCGATCGCACACCACCTGAGATCACCATCACCGAACGCGCAGCCACCGAGATTCGGGGGTTCTTGGATCAGTATCCAGGGCAATACTTGCACTTTTCGGTCACGCCCGATTGGGACGCGCGTTTTGAGATTGGCCCACGGGGTGGGCATGAGATTGCCACCGAAGCCGCGGGCATGACCGTTTTGATGGACTTGGCCACAGCACAAAAAGCCAAAGGGGCCACCATCGATTGGGTCGATACCATGCAAGGTTCGGGTCTCAAACTCGATTTGCCAGGCGCGCCACCTGCGGTGAAATCCATCAGCCCCGATGAGTTGCAAGCCAGACTCAATCAAGGCGAAGACATCTGGGTGGTGGACACGCGCCCAGAGCCTGATCGTCAAGCCAAGCCGGTGGAATTTGCCAAGCCGCTCGATGCCGACATGATGGCACGATTAAAAGAGGCCGACCCCCAACAACCGGTGGTGTTCATGTGCCATGTGGGCATCACCAGCTTAAAAATTGCTGAGCATTACCGCAAGCAGGGCATGACCCAGCTGTTTAACTTAGAAGGTGGGGTTGAGGCGGTGCTGGGCTGAGAGGCCCCGCACCCTAAATGATGGATGAGCGCCCGAAATGATGGGCGCTGATTGACTAAGCTTTAAACTCCGCCACAGCGGGCGCATGGTCTGATGGGCGTTCAAGCCGTCTGGGTTCTTTGTCGATGTAGCTGGTGGTGCAGTGAGCTTTGAGCGCATCAGAACACAACACCAGATCAATGCGTAGACCTAAATTCCGCCTAAAGCCCGCCGCACGATAATCCCACCACGAGAAGGTTTCATCGGGTTGAGGAAACAGTCGGAAACTGTCGCTAAAGCCCAAGTCCAATAGCCGACCCAAGGCTTCTCGCTCGGGCACCGAGCACAAAATCTTGTCTTTCCAAGCCTCTGGATCGTGCACGTCTCGATCATCGGGTGCGATGTTGAAATCCCCCATCACAATGACCTTCTCGTGCGCTTTGACCTCTTGTGCAATCCAGGCCTCAACCGCTGCCAACCACCGAAGCTTGTAGTCATATTTGTCGCTACCGACTTCTTTGCCATTGACCACATAAAGATTGATCACGCGCACATCGCCACAGGTCCCAGCGATCACCCGCTTTTGGTCGTCTTCAAAATTGGGAATGGCGGTGATGAGGTCTTTGGGGGGTGTTTTTGAAATCAACGCGACACCGTTGTAGGTGGGTTGTCCAGAAAAAGCCACGTGATAGCCTAAGGATTCAATCTCTTCGCGCGGAAATTTCTCATCAATGAGTTTGGTTTCTTGCAAGCCCAAGACATCGGGTTGGTGGTGGTTGAGCCAATCTGAGACATGCTCCAAACGGACTTTGAGTGAGTTGACATTCCAGCTGGCAAATTTCATGGCTTAAGTGCTGTCCTTTCTATTGGTGGAATCTAAACGTGTGGGCTCAATGGAGCCTGAACCATCATGATTGGGTTCAAAGTGGCCCGCTGAGTCGGTGTCATCGGGTGTGGTCTCATCCTCAGCCCCGTCGTCTTCATCATCACCCCAGCCATAGTCGAAGGTGATTTCTTCGCCGGCTGAGATCCAGCGGGTGGCATACAAATCAAGGTCTGACCACTCGGCATTGGGGTCGTCTGAGTGGTTTAAAAAACGCATCTCATTTTGACCATCGATGCCCACCCACTCGTCTTGCTGCTCATCATACAGCCACAAGACGTGCATCCCATCTTCATGGGTCATCGGGCCTTCATAGCGGCCAATGAATGAAAAAGCGGGGAGGTCTTTTTGGGCAAACACACCGCGCCCATGAATGGACGAGTTTTCCACCACCACCCTTGGGTTTTGGTCATAGGCTGTGCCTGTCTCGGCGTTGTCTTCCAGACAGTCGACATCATGGGTGCGGGCTAGGGGTTGATTCATGGCGCTTGACGTGATTGAGTTGGGCTTTTTAATTGACACAGAACTGCCATGCGTTGGTGGGGGTGTGAGGCCACCCAGTACCCATCAAACACCGGTCAGTTGCAGCGTGTCGTCATTGTAACAAAGCTTCCCAGGCCGAGCGATTGAAGCCATCGGCCGCTGCAGAAAATCTTTCTTGATCGCAGCAATGGCCCTGGCCTCGATCGGATAGAGATGAATCAATCGCCCGGGTTCGGTCCAGGTCCAAGCAATCAGGCCCAATGAAGGTTCTGCATGTTCGGTGAGCGCTGCCATCCGATCAATCGCTTCTTGCGGTGTTGGAATGGACTCAATCACACAGGCGCGTTGCTCATCAAACACCGCACTGGCTTGCAATGCCAACACCCAGTCGATGCCATGGCTTTCTAAGATCGCCAGCAGTGTGCGGTAAGCGCGGGTCCACAACCCATAACCTGTGTGCAAGGGCGTTTGATCGGGCTCATCGCCCCGACCGGCTGCCCATTGATTGAAGGTCAAAAACTCAATGGCCAACACGCGATCGCGGGCTTTCCAATGCGCCTGGACACCCGCGGGCAAACGCAAGTCCTGATCGTTGTCGCCATCGAGCAAAAGGGTTTCAATGACATCCCAAAAACCACTCAAACCCGCGGTATCGAGTTGCACCCGTTGCAGCGCTAAGAGATCGTTGCGGGTGAGCAATTGGCCATGCACTGAGTCGAGTCGGGCGTGTTCGGCCAACAGCGCGCGGGCCGGTGGGTTGATGCTGCCCGATTCAAACAACTCCGCTTCCAACTTTTTCTCGAGTGCTGGGCCTGAGGCGTCATCGGTGATCAATAGCATCGGCAAGACCACAAACTGACCCATCAATTGGGCATGCTTTGGCTGCAGTCTGTCATCGGGCATCTGGCCGTTGTGGGCACCAATGGCCATCACGCTGGCGTTCAGGCCTTGTTCGGTCAAGATCGGTTTGGCCAATTGCGATAGCGCCGTCCAGGCATCGAAGCCTGGGCGAAGCAGGCTGGCTGGTTCCACCACTAGGCCACCCACCACCAGCATGCCATCGAGGGTCTCTGGCAACAGCCTGGCCAGATCAGCGGCCAATGCGTGGGCCATGTCTTGAGCCGCCGCACGATCCAGCAGGGGTTGATAATCGGGCGATGGCTGGATTTCAAAGCCAGCCAAAATGGGGATATGATGGGTCTTTTGATGCATAAGTTTTTTGGAGCGACCTGTGTTGGATTCAGTCAAATGGACGCTGGCGCCGTATGAAGCGCTCACCCTCGATGACCTCTATGATCTCATACAGGCCCGCATTGAGGTGTTTGTTGTCGAACAAGACTGTCCCTATCAAGATGTGGATGGCCGAGATCGGCAGTCTTTGCACTTGTTTGCTCGAGGTCTCAACGGCGATGTGCTGGCCTATGCGCGCATCACCCATCCCGGCGTTCGCTTCGATGAGCCATCCATTGGTCGGGTGATCACCACCCAAGCTGGCCGTGGCCAAGGCTTGGGTCGGGCCTTGATGGTTCGTGCCATTGAGGCCATTGAGTCTCAATACCCACAATCACCCATCCGCATCTCAGCCCAACAGTACCTCGAAGATTTTTATTCAAGTTTGGGTTTTCAAACCGTCTCCGAGCCCTACCTCGAAGACGATATCCCACACTTGGAGATGCTTTACTTACCGAAACAGTGAACCACCGGCGCGTCGACGGCGGCGCATGCGGGCCAGCAATGCATGTTCTCTGGCTTCCAAGAAGTCGGCCCGATCGAGTGAGGTGGGGTCCAAGCCCCGACGTTTGGCCTCTGATGCTCTGTAAGTGACAAAGTCCGCATAGGCTTCAATTTCTGGTTTCAGCTCACGGGTCATCAGCTCGATCATGATGGCATCATCGAGATAACCCAACACAGGCACATCATCGGGGATGATGTCTTCTGGATTGATGAAGTAGGCAAGCGCGGCCAACACGCGCCCCCGACCCACTTCTTTCATGCCCCAGCCTTTGTCTTCTAACATGTCGATCAAGACTTTTAACTGGTTGATGCGACCTTGTATGTAATCGGAGCCGACCGCTTCAGACATTTTGCCCAACAGCTTTTTGGCATTTTTAATGATCTGATCGGGCGATTGGCCTTGGGTGGTTTTCATCGCCTCATCTGTCAGGCGCTTGAAATACTCCAAGTCTTTGTCGCTAAATTCCAACGTGATTCTTAAAGACATGATTTGACTCCTACATCCATGCTCGTACTCGTACAACAATCAGCCATTATACCGCTGCCACAAACAGCCCGATGATGCAGATCACCCCCGCAGTCCAGGCCAAGGTTCGGGCCAAATGGCGATCGGCCAAATAAAATCCGGCAAATGCCACGCGGCTGGCGATAAAGACCATGGCATAAAGATCCATGCTTTCTTGTGGGGCACCTGCGATGTGCGAAATGATCACAGCAGCAGCAAAGATTGGGAAAATTTCGAAGCTGTTGGCTTGCGCCCATGCCGCCCGTTGCCTGTACCCGGTCAATGTCTGGTACCAGACCCGTGGGTTTCTGTTATCGAAGCGGCGATCGCCCGCTTTAGAAATCAGCGCCAAGGTCACCGGCATAAAACCAGCGATTAAGACACACCAAAATGCAATGGTCATGATGTTTTACCTTCTTGTTTGAATTAAAAAAGACACGCTCAGCGAAACCGAGTGGTTTGGCCAGGCACGCGATACAAAAACCCACTGTCTTTGGTTTCGATGGTTTGGTCCTCGGCCAGGCTCAACGCCAGCGTCATCGACCAGCGGACGCTGGGCCTTTGGTTTTCACCCACCTCTTTTAGCCAGACCAGCACTTGGGGGTCAAGGTGTGGCACAGTGATTGACACCGTTTCCCTGGCACTGGGTGAGACCTGCCAGTTGATGGCTTGTTCGGAGGCCACCCAGTCTTGGTCGTTGATGGCCACCCGGAGCATCACGCGCGATGGGTCCAAAGGTTCTGGGTTTAGGTTGGTGATCATCAAATCCAAGCGCACTCGGTCCTCACCCATCAATTCAACGCCTGAGATGCGCACCACGGGTGGCTCAATCGGCCGAGTCGAGAGACTGCAGCCTGAAAGAACAGCAGCCAACAGCAAGATCAACCAAAGATTGGGGTGGTGAAAACGGCTGCGTGGATGTTTTGCTGACATGACCCCCATCATAATGGAAGAAAGCTTGAGATGCGATCACCGCCTCAGAGCTCAACCGATCAGCGAAGCGCATAGGAACAGGCAATGGATGTGAATCAGACCCCAACCAACTCACC
>JAGYMV010000289.1 GCA_018400355.1 Wenzhouxiangella sp. | reverse complement strand
ATTGAATTTCCAATAGCGTGTGCCTTCAGGCAATGGCTCTGGATAGGTCAATGTAATGGTGGCCACACTGCCCGCCGCACCACCTTCCAAATCAAACCCAATGACCCCATACGGCAATTCCAATCCCGCCACGGCTGGGACTGTGACAAAGCTCGGCAAGGCGGCTTGATCGAGCACAAACGCACCTGGTGCGCCACCAGCCACACTCAAACTCACCCCAGCAAGCGAGAAATCACCCACAAAACGGGCACCGACCTCAGGGCTTTGGTTGACATTGCTGAGCGTGCAAGCACCTGTTTGACCGGCACAGTCGCCAAGCCATTGATCAAACGCAAAATACTCGGCCGCGGTGGCGCGACAAACCACCGACCCATCGATGGGCACAGGGTCTGGGGTACACACAATCGAACCACCATTGGCAGGCTCGATGGTTTGGATCACCGGATAACCCACCTCCTCAATCTCGGCGGTCAGCACCAAATCTTCAACCGGCATCAACACAGCGGTTTGTGCGCTAAAGCGATTGGACACCCCTTGGGTTTGTCCCAGCCATTGAACAAACCCAAACCCATCGGGGACCTTAGCTGTGATGGTTTGTGTGCTCCCAGGTTGGTACTGCCCCCCACCAAGACCGCCTTCTACCGTCAACTCAATGGTAGAGACGCCATCGGGGATGGGTTTGTAACTGGCGCTCACGCTGAGGTCCCGGTCGGGCACAGTCAAGGTGGTTTGTGGCACATGGCGATTGGCCAAAAACCCAACATCGCCCCGCCAGCGATCGAACACAAACCCAGTGGGCACAGCATCGGCCACGATGGATTGCTCTGAGCCAATGGGCAACACCCCACTGCCGCTGCCATCGACCACCGACACACTCACGCTTGATTCGGCGTTGTTTGTTTTTGAAACATCCACAAACCGAGCCGCCACCGTGATGTCTCTGTCGGGGACCCACATATAAGTACTGACCAAATTGGGGTTTTCGACAAAGGCAATGTCGCCTTCCCAACCAGCAAACACCGCACCACTGTCTTGGTTTCGGGCAAAGCCCTCTGATCCCTCAGAGGCGGCTCGAATGGCGACCCATGTGCCAGGCCTGGCTGAAGCGCTGCCTTCGGCATTGAGCACTTGCACCTCGACGGGCACCTCAGAGCGAGGCGCGTATTGAGCACTGAGCTGGGCTGAGCGAGCGGGCATGGTGAAGCTCGCTTGGGGGAGGTTTGGGTTGTCGATAAAATCGGTATCGCCCACCCAACGCTCGAAACGCGAGCCACTGGGCGCGGGCGCGGCGATCACATCGATGGTCTCGCCCTTCAAGAAATTGCCCGAGCCATTGCCCCCGGAGACGGT
>JAGYMV010000288.1 GCA_018400355.1 Wenzhouxiangella sp. | reverse complement strand
CCACCGTGGTCACGGGCTTGTCCGATGTGGTCAACAACCAAATCCACGCCACCGGTGTGGGTTTGCTGATCTATGGCAGCAGAACAGAAGCCAGCGCCCCCAAACCATCGGTGGCCAGTGTTGAGGGCCTATGGTCTCGTGTCAGTCACTGGTTTAAAGGGGATTTTTAAAAAGCAATAAATAGCAAGGCGCCATTGGTACAAAGAATCAAAAAATAAAAAGGATGGACCACCATCCAAACAATGAGAAGTTAAACCATTAAAAGCGAGCAACAAGGAGAGCATCATGTTTGAAGTTGTCGAAAATTATGCACCCGGTGCGACCATCAAAGTGGTCGGTGTGGGCGGTGGTGGCGGAAACGCCGTCAATCAAATGGTGAGTGCTGACATCGAGGGCGTGGAATTTATTTGCGTCAACACCGATGCCCAAGCGCTGAGAAATTTCAACGGCAAGTCCACTTTGCAGATTGGCTCGAGTGTGACCAAAGGATTGGGCGCAGGCGCCAACCCAGAAGTGGGGCGTCAAGCCGCACTGGAAGACCGTGAGCGGATCACAGAGATGCTGTCGGGTTCAGACATGGTCTTTATCACCGCGGGAATGGGTGGTGGCACCGGAACCGGAGCGGCCCCCGTGATCGCCCAAACCGCCAAAGAGATGGGCATTTTGACCGTCGCGGTCGTGACCCGTCCGTTCCCCTTTGAGGGCCAGCGCCGTTTGGGCTTGGCACAAGTGGGGATTGATGAGTTGGCGCACCACGTCGATTCGCTGATCACCATTCCCAACGCAAAATTGCTGAGCGTGCTGGGTGCTGAGGTGTCATTGCTCAATGCGTTCAAATCGGCCAACCAAGTGCTATCCGGTGCGGTCCAAGGGATCGCTGAACTGATCACCCGCCCTGGCTTGATCAACGTGGACTTTGCTGATGTGCGTACCGTGATGAGCGAAATGGGCATGGCGATGATGGGTGCAGGCAGCGCCACGGGTGAAGACCGCGCCTTGATGGCGGCTCAAGCAGCCATCGGTTCGCCGCTGTTGGAGGATGTGGACTTGAATGGCGCTTGCGGCATCTTGGTCAACATCACCGCTGGTATGACGCTGACCATGCGGGAGTTTGAAGAAGTCGGCACGACCGTGGCTGACCTGGCCAGTGAAGACGCCACGGTGGTCATTGGTACGGTGATTGATCCAGACATGGGCGATGAGATGCGCGTGACGGTCGTGGCCACAGGCTTAGGCGATCGCGTGGCCAAGCAAGAAGAGCCACCCATGCAGTTGGTGAGAACCGGCACCGACGATCTGCCATTGGCCAATCGTGATTTTCGGATACTTAGAAGTAAAAAATATATTTTC
>JAGYMV010000287.1 GCA_018400355.1 Wenzhouxiangella sp. | reverse complement strand
ATTGATCAGTTACGAGAAGTTGTTGGATGTTTTTTGGAGAAACATTGATCCCTTTCAAGCCAATGGGCAGTTCTGTGACATTGCAGAGACCTATCGAAGCGCCATCTTTGTGCATGATGCCGCTCAACGCGACCAAGCTCTCCAGTCGTTGGCCGCGGTACAATCGCGTTTTGGAGACCAAACCATCGACACACGCATTCTCGATTTCGATGTGTTTTATGAGGCAGAAGAATATCATCAAGACTATTACCAAAAAAATCCAAGACGCTATCAGTTTTATCGCTGGCGCTGTGGGCGCGATCAGCGTCTTGAAGAGATTTGGGGCAGCGAAGCCGGCGGCTGATCCGGCACTTGTCACTATCCAGTCTCCAAGTCCATCTTTTTTTCATTTTCATTTTTTCTTAGAGGAAATCCCATCATGACCCGTTTATTTCGCCATCTATGGGTGGCTGCTCTCCTGTGCCTGAGTGCTCAATCGATCCTCGCCAACGACCGAATCGAATTCGTTCAAACCGTGGAAGGCATCAGTGAGTATCGACTAGACAATGGTTTGCAGGTCTTGCTGGTGCCCGACCAAAGTCGGCCAACCACCACCATCAACATCACCTACAAAGTGGGCTCAAAGCACGAAAGTTATGGTGAAACGGGGATGGCCCACTTGCTAGAACACATGCTTTTTTATGGCACCCCCACCCACCAAGACATCAAAGCAGAGATTTCTGAGCGGGGTGGTCAAGCCAATGGCACGACCTGGTACGAGCGCACCAATTACTTTCAAACCCTCCCAGCTGGGGAAGACAACCTCGATTGGGCTCTCCGGATGGAAGCCGACCGCATGGTCAACTCGCTGATTGATGCAGAGGACTTGGCGTCTGAAATGACGGTCGTTAGAAACGAGTTTGAGATTGGCGAAACCAATCCCTTCAGAGTGCTGATGCAACGAGTCATGAGCGTGGCTTATTTGTGGCATGGCTATGGCCGTTCGACCATTGGGGCGCGTGCTGACATTGAAAATGTGCCCATCGAGCGCTTGCAATCTTTTTATCGCCGCTACTACCAGCCAGACAATGCCATCCTGATCTTATCGGGCAACATCAACCCCGAGCGGGCATTGGCACTGATCGATCAATATTTTGGTGTCATCCCTAAGCCTGAGCGGACCGGCGACATGGCGTTGTGGAACACCTACACCCGCGATCCCGTGCAAGATGGCGAGCGCACCGTCACCACGCGGCGTTCGGGCACGGTTCGGTCCTTGATGGCCGCGTACCACATCCCATCTGCTTTGCATGATGACTATGCCGCCCTGGAGGTCTTGGCCTTTGTCTTGGGCGATGTGCCCTCTGGACGACTTTATGACACC
>JAGYMV010000286.1 GCA_018400355.1 Wenzhouxiangella sp. | reverse complement strand
TTGCAGGTCAACCCCATCACAGTCTCTAAGGCCTATCAAATGCTGGTCGATGAGGCATTGGTCGTTCCTGAGCGCGGCATTGGCATGCGCATCAAAATGGGCGCCAAAGACCAACTATTACAAGATGAGCGCTCGCAGTTCCTGCAGCATGACTGGCCACAAATCGTCGACCGAATCCAGCAACTGAACTTGTCATGGGATGACCTACCCCTTCCAGAATTAAAGAAAAAGGCGCAGAACGTATGAACAATGCCACTCCAGCCGTGATCCAAGCCAAAGGCCTGCATCGCCACTATCAACGTGGCCGTGTCAAAGCACTCGATGGCATGGACCTAAACATCAAATCCGGTCGCATTGTGGGGCTGATTGGTCCCAATGGATCCGGCAAAACCACGGCTTTGAAGTCGATTCTGGGTCTCACACCTTATAAGGGGGCACTCAAAGTGCTCGGTTTTGACCCAAGCACCCAACGTGACTTGCTGATGGAGCGGGTGTGCTTTATTGCCGATGTCGCCGTGTTGCCTCGCTGGGCCAAAGTCGCTCAAATGATTGATATCACCCAAGGCCTGCATCCACGCTTTAGCCGAGAAAAATGCCTGACCTACCTCGCCCAATCAAATGTTCGTTTGGATGCCAAAGTGGGCAATTTGTCTCGCGGCATGGTGGTGCAACTCCATTTGGCTTTGGTGATGGCCATCGATGCCGATATCTTGGTTCTAGATGAACCCACCTTAGGCCTTGATTTGTTATTTAGAAAGCAGTTCTACGCCAATTTAATTAATGATTACTTCAATGAAAACCGCACCATCTTGATCACCACACACCAGGTGGAAGAAGTCGAACACATTCTGACTGACCTGATGTTCATCAAAAATGGCCGCTTGGTGTTGGATGCCTCCATGGAAGACATCGCTTCGCGCTATGTCGAGTTGCTGGTCGCACCAGAGCATCTGGAAGCCGCCCAAGCACACCAACCTATATCTCAAAGAGTGGTCATGGGTCGCCATGTCTTGTTGTTTGAACACACAGACGCCTCTTCACTCAGCCAGCTGGGCGATGTCCGTCAGCCGAGCATCGCCGATTTGTTTGTTGCTCTGATGGGCAACCCAAACCAAGAGGGCATCGCATGAGCGCTTTAATCACCTTACTGCGAAAAGAAGTCATCGAGAACAAAGGGTCTTGTGTTTGGCTGCCTGTGATTGTGGGTGCGGTTTTAATTGTCTTGGTGGCAGGCAGTTTGCTTTTCCAACAAAACATTGCATTCACCATCAATGGCGATGGCCTCACGGGTCTGTCTGAACTCACTGAAGAGATCAGCATTGCAGACCGCCAGCAGGTGACACGCGCGGTTCTCTCCGCCTTGT
>JAGYMV010000285.1 GCA_018400355.1 Wenzhouxiangella sp. | reverse complement strand
GTGCCAACCCGATTTGTTGATCGCTGATGAGCCAACGACGGCACTCGATGTCACCGTGCAATCCCAAATCAATAGCCTGATGGGTGAGTTATCGGTGAAGTCATCCACCGCCATCTTATTGATCACCCATGACTTGGGCGTGGTGGCTGGTTTGTGCGATCGGGTGATGGTGATGTATGCCGGACAAGACATGGAAATGGCCGGCGTCGAATCTTTGTTTGCCAGACCCCATCATCCCTACACGGAAGGCTTGTTGCATTCAGTCCCCCGCCTAGACCGTGAACAGTCGGGCATTTTAAATGCCATTCCAGGCCACCCACCCAATCTGCTGCACTTGCCTCAAGGGTGTGCGTTCAAAGACCGCTGTCGATACGCCTGGTCTGAGTGTGAAAAACGCCCCGGTTGGGACTGGGTCAATGAGGCCCACGCCAAGCGCTGCCATTTGGATGTGTTGCCCCAAGGCCAAAGTGATGCGTTTGTTGAGGAAGACCAGACATGACGGCCACAGCACCGACGGTCTTAGAAGTGAAGGATTTGAAGGTTCAGTTCCGAATCGATACGGGGCGTTTTTTTAGCCACGACTACCACACCATCAAAGCCGTCGATGGCGTGAGCCTCACCGTCCGCCGGGGTGAGATTTTGGGGATTGTGGGTGAGTCGGGGTGTGGCAAGTCGACCTTGGCGCGGGCGATCACCGGCTTGGTGCCCGCGCAATCGGGTGAGGTGTGTTGGTTGGGCGAGAATTTGATCGGTCTCAGCCAAGAAGCGTTTCGTAAAAAGCGCCGCGACATACAGATGATTTTTCAAGACCCCTCGGGTTCTTTGGATCCTCGCATGACGGTGGGCGAGATCATCGCTGAGCCATTGCGGACGTTTTACCCACACATGTCCGAGCTACAAGTGGCGGAGCGGGTTCGAGGCATGATGCAAATGGTGGGCTTGTTGCCCGATCAGATCAATCGATACCCACATGAGTTCTCAGGGGGTCAGTGCCAGCGGGTGGGCATTGCCCGTGCGTTGGTGGTCAACCCCAAACTGGTGGTCTGCGACGAACCGGTCAGTGCGCTGGATGTCTCGGTTCAAGCACAGATTGTCAATTTGTTAAAAGACCTGCAGAAAAAGCTCAACTTGTCGCTGATTTTTATCGCCCATGACTTGTCGGTGGTGCGGCATGTGTCAGATCGGGTGATGGTGATGTATTTGGGTCGGGTGATGGAAGTGGCCGACCGAGATCAGATTTATTTAAACCCCAGACACCCCTACACCCAAGCCCTGATTGAGTCGGTCCCCATCCCAGATCCTGTTTTGGAGCGGGCTCGGGCCAGGCGTTTGATTCAAGGCGACATTCCCTCGCCGCTGCACCCA
>JAGYMV010000284.1 GCA_018400355.1 Wenzhouxiangella sp. | reverse complement strand
GCTGTTAAGAAGCGTGAAGATACACACCGCATGGCTGAGGCCAACAAAGCATTTTCGCATTACCGCTGGTAAGCGGTTCCAATCGTTTAAGAGGTTATTCCCGTGTCTCGCAAAGTCTCCATTGAGCGTTATCGCAACATCGGCATCATGGCTCACATCGATGCCGGTAAGACCACCACCACCGAACGCATTCTTTTCTACACCGGTGTCTCTCACAAAATTGGAGAGGTGCATGATGGCAATGCGGTCATGGATTGGATGGAGCAGGAACAAGAGCGGGGCATCACCATCACCTCAGCGGCCACGACCTGTTTCTGGAAAGGAATGGATCAGGATTGGCCTGAATATCGCATCAACATCATTGATACGCCCGGACACGTTGACTTCACCATTGAAGTAGAGCGTTCACTGCGCGTGCTTGATGGCGCAGTGGCGGTTTTTTGTGCGGTGGGCGGTGTTGAGCCTCAATCAGAAACCGTTTGGCGCCAGGCGACCAAGTACGCTGTGCCCAGAATGTGTTTTGTGAACAAGATGGACCGCACAGGTGCGAACTTCGATCGTGTGGTTGGACAGATCCGTGACCGTTTGGGCGCCACCGCTGTCCCCATTCAAATGCCGATTGGGGCTGAAGAAGGCTTCGAGGGTGTGATCGATCTGGTGAAGATGAAAGCCATTTACTGGGACCCTGACAACATGGGCACCACGTATGAGGCCCGCGAGATTCCGGCTGAACTGGCCGATGCTGCGCAAAAAGCCCGTGACTTCATGATCGAGTCTGCCGCAGAAGCCATCGAAGAAAGCATGGAGAAGTACCTCGAAGGTGAAGAGCTCACCAACGAAGAAATTATGGAAGGTTTGCGAGTGGGCACGCTCAACAATGAGATCGTGCCTGTGTTGTGTGGCACCGCGTTTAAAAACAAGGGTGTTCAGGCCTTGTTGGATGCCATCGTGCAATACATGCCTTCGCCAACAGAAGTGAAAGCCATCCATGGTATCGACGATGATGAGGCTGAAGCCACTCGTCCCTCTAGTGACGATGAGCCTTTTGCCGCCTTGGCCTTTAAGATCGCGACTGACCCATTCGTTGGTACGCTGACCTTCTTCCGCGTCTATTCGGGTGTTGTGAAGTCAGGCGACACCGTCTTTAACCCTGTTAAGGGCAAAAAAGAGCGCATTGGTCGTATCTTGCAGATGCACGCCAACTCGCGTGAAGAAATCAAAGAGGTCTATGCGGGTGATATTGCTGCAGCCGTTGGTCTTAAAGACGTCACCACAGGGGATACCTTGTGTGACACCGGCAATGTGATCACGCTCGAGCGGATGGAATTCCCAGAGCCTGTGATTGCTGTGGCGGTTGAGCCAAAGACCAAGAGTGA
>JAGYMV010000283.1 GCA_018400355.1 Wenzhouxiangella sp. | reverse complement strand
CAGAGGACTCATCTAATTCATCAGAATATTCAGATAAAGGAACGTCCATGATCGAAATGCCCAACCCACCCATGGCAGAGCAACGCAATCACACGGTGGAAGCACCCGCGGGCAATCGCGTCGATCCTTGGTATTGGTTGCGGGATGACGAACGAAAAGATGAAGACGTGATTGCGTATTTGGATGCGGAGAACGAATACAAAGAAAAAGCACTGGCTCATCTCAAAGACCAACGGAGTGCCTTGTTTGAAGAACTCCGTGGGCGTATCAAAGAAGACGATTCCACCGTGCCTTACTTGGATCGCGGGTACTGGTACTACACGCGCTACGAGCAGGGCCAAGAGTATCCCATTTTTGCCAGAAAGGCGGGCAGCTTGGAAGCTGATGAGGAAATCATCTTAGATGTCAATGAGGTGGCCAAAGACCATGAGTTTTATTCGGTGGGTGATATGGATCTCACCTTGGATGGCGCGCACATGGCTTGGCTGGAAGACACCGTGGGTCGCAGACAATACGAGATCATTCTCAAAGATTTGAGCACAGGCGAGATGACGCCCACTGGCATTGAAGGTGTGTCCAACATCGCCTGGTCGGCTGATAACCGCTACTTATTCTATGTGGCCAACCACCCTGAGACACTGAGATCTTGGCAGGTGTGGCGCCTTGATTTAGAGGCTGCATCCGATGCGGCTGATCGCACCACGCTGGTCTATCAAGAAGACGACGAATCATTTTATACCGGGGTGGGGCGGACCACCTCGGATGCTTTCATGACCATTTATGTGAGCTCCACGGTCTCCACTGAGATGCGGGTGTTGCCAGCCGATCAACCCTTGGGCGAGTTCCAAGTGTTTTATCCGCGCGAGCGCGACCACGAGTATGGGGCCGATCATTTGGGGGACAAATGGATCATTCGCACCAACCACGATGCCCCCAATTTTAGAATCATGTCTGTGCCGTTGGCCGAGCACGCCAACCGCGATGCTTGGGTGGATGTGATCGCACACGACCCCGACCGTTTCATTCACGGCTTCGATGCCTTTGATTCTTTCTTGGCGATCAGCGAGCGGTCCAATGGGCTGCGTGCGTTGAGGATTTATGATTGGGCCAGCCAAGACTCATCGCTCATGGCGTTTGACGAGCCAGCCTATGCGGCGTATCTCAGTACCAATGTGGACCAAAGTGCCACCACGCTTCGTTATGTCTACACCTCAATGACCACGCCCACCCAAACCTGGGAGATGGATGTGGCCACGGGTGAGCGCACCTTATTGAAAGAGGTTGAGGTGCCCGGTGGGTTTGATTCAAGCGATTATGTGACGCTTCGGACTTGGGCAGAGGCCAGAGATGGGACCAAAGTTCCAGTCTCTGTGATGCA
>JAGYMV010000282.1 GCA_018400355.1 Wenzhouxiangella sp. | reverse complement strand
ATCGATGGTGGCGAACCCTGTGGAGTCGGTGGGTTGCAGTTGCCGAGTGGCGCCAAGCCACAATCTGTCTTTGAAGCGTTTCTGCAGCCAACGGGCTAGGGCGATGAGGCGGTCTTTGGAGAGGTCATGCTGTGGCTTCCAGATGACCAACAAGGACGACAAATCGGTTTCCAGGTCAGCTGATGTCACCATATAACTGCCTTTGGTTGCACGCCGTCTGGCTTGTGTGATGAGCCGACACAGCTGTGCATAAGCCGTTTGATCGGGCACCAAAAAAACCAAGTCCAGTGGGGCAGGCAGTGAGTCATCTGCGCAATAACAGGTGCTGCCAATGATCAGGTGCATGCCGCATTGCTCGGCGGCCTCATGGGCTCTGACCGCACCGGCCAAGCTCATCTCATCGGTGAGAGCCAGCGCCCGATAGCCAAGCGCATGGGCTTGAGTGACCAAGGCTTGAGGCTCGGCCACCGAGTGTCGAAAGCTAAAAGCGCTCAGCGTTTGGAGTTCTGCATAGGCCTGTAAAGACATACTATAATTTTATATAGTCTTTGGTCCATCGGCAATGGCCGGTGGTCAATGAATCAACCCAAAGACTTGAGTTTGCTTGTGATCGATCCCATATAGATCAGTCTGGAAGGAGGCTCTGGCGTGACAGAATTCAAGGATTACTACACCATCTTGGGCGTGGCAGAGGATGCCAGCCAAGATGAGATTAAAAAAGCCTATCGGCGGTTGGCGCGCAAATTCCATCCCGATGTCAGCGAAGAGGCCGATGCTGAGGCCCGCTTTAAGGAGCTTGGCGAGGCCTATGAGGCCTTGAAAGACCCTGCCAAACGCCGTCAGTACGATGAGTTGCGGCGTTCGGGCTGGCGCCCTGGCGATCAATTTCAACCGCCACCGGGTTGGTCGGGTGACATGGGGGGTGGTTTTGATGGTGCCGGTGTCTCAGGATTCAGTGACTTTTTTGACATGTTGTTTGGGGGGCTGGGTGGACAACGCGCCCATCAGGCCCGAGGCGCTTACCAACAAGGCGCGCCTTTTGCGCAAGCTGGACGGGATCTGCAGGCTAAGGTCTCGGTGGATTTGGAGACGGTTTTCCGAGGCGGGAGCGAGCGCATTGGGGTGGGTGGTCGCACCTTAAATGTCAAAATCCCAGTGGGCGTTGGCGATGGTCAAAGAATTCGTCTCTCGGGTCAGGGGGAGCCGGGTGTCGGTGGTGGTCCTGCCGGTCACTTGTATTTGGACATCTCAATCAAACCCCATCCGCTGTTTAAGCTCGATGGACGCAATGTCGTGATCGAGTGCCCCATCACGCCCTCAGAAGCCGCTTTGGGCGCAGAACTCGAAGTGCCCACACCCAAAGGCAGTGTGGCGATCAAGATCCCACCGAATTCTTC
>JAGYMV010000281.1 GCA_018400355.1 Wenzhouxiangella sp. | reverse complement strand
GCACCAGCATGGCCATGAGCCACAACGATGAGTCTTGGGACTTCAACTACCCCGAAGACATGATCATTGGCTCAAGGCGCTTGGGTGACCAAGCCCATGGCGTCACCGACTCTGAGGTGGTGTTTGTGGGTTATGGCGTGGTCGCACCAGAATATAACTGGAACGATTACGAGGGCATCGATGTCACCGGCAAGACCGTGGTGATCTTGGTCAATGACCCAGGCTTTGCCACCGAAGACCCAGAGCTGTTCAATGGTCGGGCCATGACCTATTACGGTCGTTGGACGTACAAGTATGAAGAAGCCGCCCGCCAAGGTGCGGCTGCCGCCATCATTGTCCACGACACCGCACCGGCCTCATATCCATGGGAAGTGGTCATCAACAGCTGGTCAGGCGCGCAATTTGAGTTGGCCTCCGACTCGGATGCCGTGGTCAGCGCGTTGGAAGGCTGGGTCACCATCGATGCCGCCCGCGAGCTGTTCGCCAAAAGTGGTCTCGATTTTGATGCGTTGCACGAAGCGGCCCGCTCGGTTGATTTCGAGGCGGTGAGTCTCAACACCACCATGACGGCTGAAGTCACCAATTCCATCCGCCGCGGCATTTCTTATAACTTTGTGGCCAAGATGGAAGGCCAAGAACGCCCCGATGAGGCCGTGGTCTACATGGCCCACTGGGATCATTTGGGTCGGACACTGCAGGTCTCTGGATCGGCTGGCATCTACAATGGCGCCATTGACAACGCCTCGGGCACGGCCGGTTTGATGGAAATCGCGCGCATGTATTCACAAGCCGGTGCCCCTGATCGCACCGTGTTGTTCTTGGCGGTGACCTTGGAAGAGTATGGCTTGTTGGGTTCTCGATACTACGCCAACAACCCTGTGATCCCAACCAATCAAACGGTGGCGGCGATCAACATGGACGCCTTGAGCTTGGTCGGCCCCACCGAAGATGTGGTGGTCGTGGGTTATGGTTCCTCCCAGTTGGAAGACATTCTAGAGCGCGCTGTGGTCTTACAAGACCGCGAGGTGGTCCCAGAGCCCACGCCTGAAGGTGGTTTTTACTACCGCTCAGACCATTTCAACTTTGCCCGAGTCGGGGTGCCTGCCTTGTATGCCAAAGGCGGCATCCGTCACCGCGAATTCGGTGAAGACTATGGGATCGCTTGGAACGCCGAATACCGCGACATCAAATACCACAAGCCCGCCGATGAGTTCGATCCAGACTGGGACTTTAGAGGCGTGATCGAAGACTTAGAACTTTTGTATGTGGTCGGGCGCTACCTGTCTGAAAACGACCAGTGGCCTGATTGGTATGAGGGCAACGAGTTCAAGTCGATTCGTGACAGGGACCGGGCTGGACAATAAACCACAGACTGGTTATTGCTTTTGAAATCCTAACTTACCGGTCACGCC
>JAGYMV010000280.1 GCA_018400355.1 Wenzhouxiangella sp. | reverse complement strand
TGTTCAACCGAGACGGCTTGTTTGGTTTTACCCAACAACGCGTCCAAATTTCGCCCCAATGTGGCTTTTTTGCGTGGTCCTGCCATCAATGGGCCTCCTGTGACCGTCTCAAATATTCGCCCGCCAAGCCTTTATAAGCGATGGCACCGCGGGATTGTGGATCGTATTGGATCACCGACTGCCCAAAACTGGGCGCTTCAGCAACCCGCACATTGCGTGGCACCACCGTATGAAACAACTGGTCCCCAAAATGGGCCTGCAACTGCTCTGAAACCTCGCCCGATAAATTGTTTCTAACGTCATACATGGTTCGCACCAGCCCCTCAATTTTGAGATCGGGGTTGACGGTGTCTTGTATTTGCGACACCGTCCCAAGGAGCGCGCTCAAGCCTTCCATGGCGTAGTACTCACACTGCATTGGAATCAACACACCATCGGCGGCGGTCAATGCGTTCAACGTTAAAACATTCAGCGCTGGCGGGCAATCGATCAAGATGTGGTCGTACTGGGCACCCACCGACACGAGGGCGTTTTTGAGCACCTGGGCGCGGTCGTCCCTGTCCATCAAAGCCACCTCAGCGGCGGTGAGGTCGCCATTGCCTGGCAACAGATCAAACCCTTGCTCATCGACCTCAATACAGATGGTTTTGGCGTCGGCCTCACCAATCAACAGGTGATAAAGCGTCAGATCATCGTCGCCCAACTCCACGCCAGAGCCGGTGGTGGCATTGCCTTGCGGGTCCATATCAATCAACAACACGCGTTGCTTGAGCTCAGCGAGCCCAGCCGCCAAATTCAATGCGGTGGTGGTCTTGCCCACCCCGCCTTTTTGGTTGGCCACGGCCACAATTTTGGGTTTGTGTTCTGTCATGGTTTGCTTTCCAGTCGTTCAATGGCCTCAGCGTGCCCAACCAACGCCAACCGACGTGTGAGCGTTGGATCAGCACTTTTAAGCGCCTGAATCGAGACATTGTACGATGCGGGCACCTGATCGACCTCAGTTTCTTGCAAGTCGGCTTTCATGGCCAACAGCACGGTGCCCTGATCCAACCAATGCTGGGTCCACGCCACCAACCGCCCCAAGGGCGCCAATGCGCGCGCCACAACCACCCTTGGCGCCTCATTCAACGACACCGATTCAACTCGGCCGTGAACGGGAGACACCCGATCAAGGCCCAAACTTCGACACGCTTGACGAACAAACCGCACTTTCTTGCCGTTGCTGTCAATGAGCACAAAGGCCTCACCCGCGCCTGCGATGGCCAATACCACCCCCGGCAAGCCCGCGCCTGTGCCGGCATCGACCACCAAACCACCCCGAATCCAAGGGCAGATGCTCAAACTGTCGAGCAGGTGTCGGTCCACCATGGCCATGGGTTCGGTGATGGCGGTTAAATTGTAGGCTCGATTCCA
>JAGYMV010000028.1 GCA_018400355.1 Wenzhouxiangella sp. | reverse complement strand
AAAATCCTGGCCGATCAGAACCTATTGGAAGCGTGGCGAGATCGGTTTCAGTGAACCGCCGCATGATCGCCATCGCCAGCCTCGCTTTGGTCATTGTTTTTGTGATTCGCTGGTGGATGCCTTCTGATCGAACCATTCGAAGCCTACCGACTCTCCCCGACACCCAATTTGACTACACATTGTCTGATTTTCGTTCTGAGTTTTTCAACACCCAAGGCCAGCTCGAGTGGGTCATTGAGGCGCCCGAATTGGTGCATGACTCTGAGACGAAAGTGGCCACCATCCAATCCCCTTTGATCCGCATTGAACCTGGCACCAATGCTTGGGAGGCCACAGCGAATCAGGGAATGATTTACCGCAATGAGGATGAGATTGTTCTCATGGGTGATGTGGTGATTCGTCAGCCCTTCGGCGAGGGTGAACGGGTCATCCGAACCCAACGACTACATCATGACCGCCGCCAGCGTACAATCAGTAACAATGAGACTGTCGAAATCACCCAGCCTGGCGCATGGCTTGAGGCCGGTGGCGTACAAATCGACTTAGACACGGACACTATGGAGTTTTTAGATCATGTTCAAGGTGAGATCTTTCTTGATCGCAGGCCTTCTGATCGCGCTGCCATTGATCGCTAGTGGGCAAAGCGACACCTCCCAATCAAGGGAGGGGCCCATTCAGATCGATGCCGATAGCGGTGAGTATGACAATCGGCTCAACGCCTACAAGTTATTTGGCAATGTGCGCATCAGCCACGGCAGCCTAACGGTCTCGGCCGATGAAGGCTTCGCTTACCAAACCACCGGCGAGGATGAGCGCGTTGAGCTGTTTGGTCAACCCACTCAATGGAGCATGGTCTTAGACGATGGGACCGAAGCCAATGGCCAATCGGATCAGATTGTCTACAATCTCACCCAAGGCATCATTGTGATGCTGGGTAATGCCCGAGTCGAAGACAGCCGGGGTGTCTTTACGGGCGCCAAACTGACCTATAACCTGGAGTCTCAAAAAACAGAAGGCGAAGGTGGGGTCCAGGTGGTCATTGACCCACCCAACCAGTCAAATTAACCCAAGTCAGCAAAAGAACGGGAAACGACAGCGTGCTTGAAGCAAAAAATCTGGTTAAAAAATACCGCGGCAGAGCAGTGGTTGAAGATGTCTCTTTGCACGTGAACCGAGGGGAGATTGTTGGCCTGCTTGGACCCAATGGCGCAGGAAAAACCACCACGTTCTATATGGTGGTGGGCCTGGTACCGGCCGATGGGGGCGAGATTCGACTGGATGAGCATGATCTGACGCACGCCAACATGCATCAACGCGCCAGACGCGGGCTGGGCTACTTGCCACAAGAAGCCTCTATTTTTAGAAAACTCAGCGTGGCCGATAACATCATGGCCATCTTGCAGTTGCGAAAAGACTTAAGCCAAGATCAACGCCTGGCAGAACAAGCCCGCTTAATGGATGAATTCCACGTCAGCCACCTCTCAGACCAGATGGGGATCTCGCTCTCAGGTGGTGAGAGGCGCCGAGTAGAAATTGCACGCTGCTTGGCGAGCAACCCCGCTTTTATTCTTTTGGATGAGCCGTTTGCTGGCGTGGATCCGATCTCTGTTGGTGAAATCCAACATATCATCCGACAGCTGTCTGAACGAAACATTGGGGTCTTGATCACAGACCACAACGTGCGAGAGACTTTGGGCATTTGTCATCGCGCCTACATCATCAGCGAAGGCCATGTGCTGATTCATGGAAGTCCAGAAGATGTGTTGGCGGATGAAAAGGTCCGGCAAGTCTATCTGGGGTCAGAGTTTAAGCTCTAGTCTTTCAAGCCATGCCACCCAGCACGAAGCTTCAGCTCAAAGTCACACAGAAACTTCAGCTCTCACCTCAAGTTCGGCATGCCATCGGCTTGATGCAATTGACGCGCATCGAGCTGATTGGGCACATCAAACAAGTCGCTGAAACCAACCCCTTAGTCGATCTGGATGCATTGCATGCCGATCCTAGAGAGACCCCATCCGAGAGCGAACCGGCCTTTCCCAATCAAACACCAGCTCACATCAACAGTGACCCAATGCAGTGGGCAACCGATACCAGTCAACACTCACTGGCAGAGCATTTGCGCTGGCAAGCCAATCACTCGATGTTAAGCGATGCCGAACATGACCTGGCGCTGGGCATTATTGACCATATCGATGAGAGAGGCCTATTGAGCGCATCGGTCGAAGAGGTCACTGAGTCGCTTAAACAGACCATTGGAAATCATGCCATTGACGTCCATCAAGTCGAAGGCGCACTAAAAAAAGTGCAGCGTTTTGACCCACCAGGCGTTGGCGCCCTCACCGTTGAAGAGGCGCTAAGAACACAGTTGCTCACACACCATCAAAGCCACCCACACCACGGCCTAGCCGTTCATTTGATTGACCATCATTTTCAAAAGCTTGGACGTGGCCGTCTAGAAACGCTGGCTCGGCTGCTGGATGTCGATGAGTCATGCATTCAATCGGCTTTCGAGCTCATACAGACGCTAAACCCCCACCCCGGTACGGGGTTTGGCGCACTGGATAGCAGACACCTCATTCCAGATCTGTATGTCTACCCAGCTCCCAGCCGCGAGGCCCAAGATGGCTGGCAGGTGTCTTTTAACCACAGCCACATTCCGACGCTTCGCCTGAATGATACGTATGATCGCTTGATTAAAAACGCCAGCGCATCAGATCGTTCTTATTTAAACAACCAGCGCAAAGAAGCCATCACTTTAATGGGTGCACTGGCACTGAGACATCAAACGCTGGTCCGCGTTGCCATGGCTTTGGTCAGCCACCAAAGCAGGTTTCTTAGAGAGGGCCCGCAGGCCATGCAGCCACTGACACAGGCGACACTGGCAGACGAACTTGGCGTCCATGTCTCAACCATCTCCCGAACGTGTCGGGGGAAGTACGCCCAAACACCACAGGGCCTGATTGAGCTCAAATCTCTATTTTGTGGGCAAATTGCCCATCAAACACAAGGCGTGATCAGCAACAAAGCCGTTCAGGAGCAGATCCGTGGTCTGATTGGCCAGGAAGACAAACAGTCACCGCTGTCTGATCAAGCCATCGCCGCCCGCCTCGGCAGCAAAGGGGTTAAAATTGCTCGTAGGACAGTCACAAAGTACCGTGAGAAAATGGGCATTGATGGCTCGAAACAGCGCCGAAATATGCACAACTGGACACGATAGATCATCTCAATTTTCTTTGTGGCATGATGATCATCTATTGGTGGAGGAGCACTTAGACGATGCAAATTGAAATCTCTGGACAAAATGTGGAAATCACTGAGGCCTTGCGCGCGTACGTGACTGAGAAAACACAGCGCATTGAGCGTCATTTCGAAAACCTCACGTCTGCCCACTTTGTTCTCAAATTAGAAAAGCTGGTACATACCGCCGAAGGCACCATTAATGTGGGTGGGCGGACCAACCCCATTCATGCAGAAGCCGATGCCGAAGACATGTACGCAGCCATCGATGAGTTGGCTGACAAGCTCGATCGGCAGGTGCGTCGCCACAAAAGCAAAGTCACCGATCACCATCGCTAACTGAGACAAACCCCATGCAACTGGCAGACGTTCTAACGGCAGACCGAATTCGGCTCGATGTCACCGCTTCAAGCAAAAAGACGCTGCTAGAAAAAGTAGCGGCCTTGCTGGCCAAAGATGCCAACAGCGCCGCCGAGCGAGACATATTTGAAAGCCTATGTCAGCGCGAGCGACTCGGATCAACTGGCTTGGGGTTTGGCGTCGCCATCCCACATGGCAGAAACCAAGGGCAGCAAGACATTGTGGGCGCGCTCATTCGGCTAAAAAAGCCGATTGATTTTGATGCCCCCGATCAGCAAAAAGTGGATCTGTTTTTCGCCCTGGCCATCCCCGAAGAATGTAGCGATGCCCACCTCAAACTGCTTGCCAATCTGGCTGAATTTTTCAAAGATCCAGACCAACTCGATTCTGTTCGGGTGGCAGAGAACCCTGAGACATTGCTGACTCTGATGCAGTATGGAGAGTAACAAGCCCCAACTCATGATCATCACCGGCCTATCAGGCGGTGGCAAGTCAAGTGCGCTTGATGCCTTAGAGGATCTGGGGTTTTATTGTGTCGACAACCTGCCCGGCCCGCTGCTCAAGGGGATGGTGCAAGAGGTCCAAGACCAACCCCAGCGTTATCAGCGTGTCGCCATTGGCATGGATGTTCGAATCGGCGAGCAAGGCCTCAATGAAGTCACCGCGACTTTAGACCAACTCTCAGCCAATCTCCAAGTGATGTTGGTGTTTATTGAAGCCAACAACGATGTCTTGATGAGGCGATTCAGCGAAACAAGGCGGCGACACCCTTTGATTGGTGAGGCTGGCCTGGCTCAGGCCATTGAGCAGGAACGCAAGCTACTGAACCCCATCCGAGAGCGCGCTGAACACACCATCGATACCTCGGAAAACAACATTCACCAGTTGCGCC
Organism: Wenzhouxiangella sp.; assembly: GCA_018400355.1. GTDB lineage: Bacteria > Pseudomonadota > Gammaproteobacteria > Xanthomonadales > Wenzhouxiangellaceae > Wenzhouxiangella. Next base: position 3,397 of record JAGYMV010000028.1, on the reverse strand, counting down.
ACAAAATCTGGCGCCTGGCCGGCAACGACCTCGATCCTGGGATTCAGACCATTGTGATCGAGTCGTTTGCTTTCAAACGAGGCGTGCCACGGGAGATTGACTTCTTATTTGATGCCAGAGGCTTACCCAACCCACACTGGGACAAAGCACTCAGGCCGTTCGATGGGCGCGATGAAGTGGTTATTGCCTGGCTTCAGTCTCACCCTGAAGTGGACGAATTCAAACAAGACATCGTGTCGTTTCTAAACCGCTGGATTCCCTCTTTGGCGGGTGGCCAGAGAAGCCTGTTGACGATCGCCATTGGGTGTACTGGGGGTCAACATCGGTCGGTCTATCTGGCAGAATCCATCGCCCAAACGCTCAATGCCACACAGCTTCGGGTGCGGACTTTCCATCGCGAACTGGTCTAGTTCCGCCTAGCTTGAGTCAAGCCATCAATGGGTGACGTTGTTGCGCACATAGTTTGGCTGCAATGCCCACGGCTCAACACCAGGCCCCCGCAAACCAAGCGCACGCACAGCCGATGGCATGGCTGCTGGATCCCAGGCCACCCCATCACGCCGCAGAGCCTTTGTGAGAATGGCCTCATGGGCAATAAGCCCGCTGCCAACGACCGCCAGCTGGGCATGTTCTTTGGGCAATGACACCTCTTCGGGCACAACCACTGCTGGATCACTGATTGGTTGCCACTGGCCACTGGGCTGATGGCTTGACTCAACACACTCAAATCGCTGGGTATAGACCTCACCCATGCGCGCATCCATGACCACCAAAGCCTGTCTCGATGTCTGGCAGCTTGCGGCCACATTCAACAGACTCGAGACAGGATAAATGGGCACCTGGTGCGCCAATGACAGGCCCTGCGCCACCGCCAACCCGATTCGAAGGCTGGTGAAACTACCAGGACCCGTGCCCACCACCAGACCGTCAAGATCTGAGAATGTTGTCCCAGCATCAGCCAACAGTTTTTCAATCACGGGCAAAAGAATCTTGGAGTGACGCACCTCATTTCCTGTTTCCTCCACCCACACACGCCCATTGAACTCGAGCGCCAAAGACATCCGCTCAGTGGCGGTTTCAAATGCCAGTAGATTCATTGCTCAAGCATCACTTTCATGAAACTGTCCATACAAGAAATCAATGGCTTCATCAATTTCTCCCACCTCTGTCATGTTTGGCAAACTCTTCAAAAATATGCGCCCATAGGAGCGGGTCTTAATGCGTGGATCACCAATGACCATGACGCCAAAGTCTTCGGCTTGGCGAATGAGGCGGCCCACCCCTTGCTTCAGGCTCAAAACAGCATGGGGAATCTGAACGGTTGCAAAAGCCCGCTCCCCTCTTTCCGTTGCTGCTTTGATGGTGGCCTCCAAAATGGGGTCATCGGGAGGTGCGAAGGGCAGTTTATCAATCACCACCACACTCAGTGACATCCCGGGAACATCCACACCCTCCCAGAAACTCGCCGCACCCAGTAGCACAGAGTTGGGCTCAGATAGAAAGCGCTCCAACAACACCCGTCGCGTGGCTTCCTCTTGAACCTGTAAATTAAAATCTGTATTCGCACGCAACCAAACGGCCGCTTGGCGCAGCGCACGGTGTGAAGTGAAGAGCAAAAAGGCCCTTCCTTGGCTGGCCTTCATCAGCGGTGTGACCTGCTCGAGTAAGGCTTGAGTGTGGTTTGGGCTGGAGGGTTCGGGCAAATCCTTTGGCAACCAAAGACGCGTTTGGCGCGCATAGTCAAATGGCGTCGGTATGGTCAGTTCTCGGCAATCATCTAGGCCAAGGCGAGTGGTGAAGTGATCAAATTGACCCGCCACAGCCAGCGTGGCTGAAGTCATGATCCAGGTGGCGGGCGTTTGAGCTCGAATTTCTTTGAGAGGTGTTGCAATATCCAAGGGCGTCAGATTCAGTGAGAAGCGGCCATTGCGGTTGGAAAACCACCGAATGTGATCGCGATCACCCGCTACAAAATGGCCCAGCCTTTTCTCCAGCGAACTGGCCCGCTCCAAACATTGGGACAGATCTCGGCTCTGATCGGCCACCTGCGACAGTGCTTGCTCTAACTGACGCAATGCCTTTATCAATGCCTCGAGCTGTGGAACAGTGCTGGCAATCTTTGCAAACTCGCCTTTGGCTGGCAAATCAACAAAGCGGGCCATGGCTTGGTCAACAGCCGAACGAACGCCTTCAATGGGTTTGCGAAGGATGGCCAGCGCACCAGAGGCCTGTCCACAGGCCACCAGCGTATCCCGAGTCAGCTCTCTGACCTGCCAAGCACTCATCCCTTGAGAAAAAAACCGCATGGCTGTGTCTGGGATTTGATGCGCCTCATCAATCACCATCACATCAGCACCCGGCAGCACCTCCCCAAAACCCGTTTGCTTGAGCGAAAGATCAGCAAACAACAAATGGTGATTGACCACCACCAAATCCGCTGACTGCGCCTGTCTTCTGGCACGCACCACATGGCATTTGGAAAACAAAGGGCACTCACTGCCCAAACAATTGTCTTGGGTGGACGTGACCAATGGCCACACGCCAGAATCGGTCCCAACGGTATCTAGCTCAGCCACATCACCTGTTAATGTGTGTCTGGCCCACGCCGAGACCGCCGAAAAATCCTCGGCCCAGTCACCATCTCGAATGCCTTCATCTTGCCCATGTTGCTCCAGACGGTGCAGGCACAAATAGTTCGATCGGCCCTTTAAAAGCGCCGTCTCTTTTTCAATCCCCAACGCCTTCAACGCCAACGGGAGATCGCGGTTGAACAATTGGTCTTGAAGATTGAGTGTGCCTGTTGAAATGATTGCACGCTCAGCGTGCAACAAGATGGGCAACAAATAGGCCAGTGTCTTGCCTGTGCCTGTGGCCGCCTCCACCACCAGATCTTTTTGATCCAACAGGGCCTCTTCGATGGCTTGCGCCATGATCAATTGACCCGGCCTAGGAGAAAACCGCCCGATCAGCTGCTCGAGCTCACTGCCCGGCCCGAAAAGATCAGAGAGTTGTTGAACTGACACCGAGGGCACAACTCAGAAGCGTTCGGGCCGGTTGCGTTCACACAAAGGCACACGCGCATTGGCCCAGCCGGCCGCTTGCTCATCACCCAATTGTCGGTGGGCAAACGCCACAGTCCGCCAATTCCTCTTGCACAAATGGCCCACGCGTGGGCCCAACTCAATGGATTCCAGCGCATGGTCTTTGGCTTGCTGCCAGCGCCCTTGCTCCAGCCTAACCTCGGCCAATTGTTGCAAAATATCGGGTGCTTGAGGCTCGATCAACAGGGCTTGTTCCAACAACACCACGGCCTGGTTGAAAGATCCGTCCCGCTCAGCAACCAGCGCCTGATCCATCAGATCGGTGACAATGGGGTTTCGTAAGCCATAGATCTGTA
>JAGYMV010000279.1 GCA_018400355.1 Wenzhouxiangella sp. | reverse complement strand
ACATCAACAACCGCACCAATGATCTGAACAATTTTTCCCGAACTCATGTCATAACCTCAACTGATATGAATAATGTCAAACCGCCGATGCACCACCGACAATCTCTGAAATTTCTTGCGTAATTGCTGCCTGACGCGCTTTGTTGTAGACCAACCGAAGTTCGTCAATCAAGTTATTCGCATTGTCTGAAGCGCTCTTCATTGCCACCATACGCGCCGCGTGTTCACTGGCGACGTTTTCTAGTGTGGCTTGATAGACAATGGATTCAATGTAGCGTGTCAAAAAGTCATCCAACAAAGCCTCAGCACTGGGCTCATAGAGATAGTCCCAATTGCTTCCCGAGGCGGCCTCTTCTTCAATCGCCGGCAAGGGCAACAATTGATCAAAGCGGCTGTTTTGGCTCATCGTATTGATAAACTCGTTGTAGCAAACATACAAACGATCGAGCCTTTCTTCGCGATAATCATCCAAGACCACTTTGATCGAGCCAATCAGGCTTTCCAGCTGAGGCTGGTCACCCAAATCCTGCGTGCTGGCGCTGATGTGCACATTCAGCCGCTTAAAAAACTGAGCCGCTTTTTTACCAATAATGACCGTGGTGACTTCAGCACCCTTGTCTTGCCACTGGCGAATCTCACCAAGAAGCTTTCTGAACATGTTGTTGTTCAGTCCGCCACACAAACCGCGATCCGTGGCGATCACAATAAAACCAACGCGCTTGACGTCTTCTCGCACCTGAGTGAATGGGTGCTCATATTCCAGACTGGCTTGTGACAGGTGACCAATCACTTGGCGCATCATGCGCGCGTAAGGACGAGAGGCCGCCATGCGGTCTTGGGCTTTGCGAATCTTACTGGCAGAGACCATCTCAAGAGCGCGGGTCACCTTGCGGGTGTTTTGTACGCTCTTAATCTGACCGACGATTTCGCTTGAATTGGCCATTTCGCTTACCAGCTGCCTGTGGCTTTGAACTCATCCAAAGCCGCTTTCATCTGGCCTTGGAGCTCTTCGTTCCAATCACCTGTTTCGTTGATTTTGTTCATCAACTCAGCCTGGCTTTGGTCCATGTAGTCGCGCAAGGCTTTCTCAAATGGCACGACTTTGTCCAGTGGCAAGTCGTCCAGATAACCTTCGTTACCGGCATACAGACTGGCGGCCATTTGGGCAACCGACAACGGCGTGTATTGGGCCTGCTTCATCAGCTCGGTGATGCGCTGACCGCGCTCGAGCTGCTTACGGGTGGCCTCATCCAAATCGGAGGCGAACTGGGAAAACGCAGCCAGCTCGCGGAACTGAGCCAGCGCCAATCGAATGCCCCCACCAAGTTTTTTGATGATCTTGGTCTGCGCGGCACCACCGACTCGAGAGACCGACAAACCGGCGTTAATCGCAGGCCGAATCCCTGAGTTGAACAGAT
>JAGYMV010000278.1 GCA_018400355.1 Wenzhouxiangella sp. | reverse complement strand
AATGCCAAATGTCCTCGGCTTTGCGGTCTTAAAGGACAAGCATGAAGGGTGTAGCCATCGCCGGGCAGGCGGTTTCGCCCGTGGTCATCCAACAAAGCGGGAACGAAGTGCATTTGAATGTCGGGTCGGTCGGTGCGCCCGCGGCCACTGACCAAAAAAGCGCCTGCTTCTGCAATGTTTGAAGTGCCCTCACCCTGACCGCGCAAAAAGTAATTCAAACCCACCCGAAGCTCATTGAGTTGGTCGTAGGTGATCGGCTGCGAGCAACGGGTCAAGGTGCAGATATCGAGATGGTCTTGAAGGTTTTGGCCAACACACGAGTTGTTCGTCACCGTCTCAATGCCATGGCGCTCCAGCATTTGAGTGGGGCCAATCCCTGAGAGCATCAAAAGATGCGGTGAATTGATCGCACCGGCGCTGATGATCACCTCGCGTGTGGCTGTTGCCTCATGCATGCGTCCGAAACGGCGATAGGCAATGCCCACCGCTTGATCGCCTTTGAAAAGGATTCGGTGGGTGAGTGCGTGCGTCAAGACTTTTAAATTGGATCGATGTCTGACCGGTTTGAGATAGCCAGTCGCAGTGGAGCAGCGTCGGCCATTGCGTTGGGTGACTTGATAAAACCCCACCCCCCGTTGGGTTGGCCCATTGAAATCTGTGTTGCGCGCAAACCCTGCCTGCTCTGCCGCTTGTATAAACACCTCACTGAGTGGATTGGTGAAGCTTAAATCCTCAACCCGAAGTGGCCCACCCACGCCATGGAGGTCATCGGCGCCGCGCGCTTGGTCCTCGGAGCGTTTGAAATAAGGCAGGACTTCGTCCCAACTCCACCCAGGATTCCCGGCATTCGACCAGTCATCGTAGTCGCTGCGGTGTCCTCTCGAAAAGCACATGGCATTGATGGAGCTCGACCCACCCAAGACACGGCCGCGGGGCCAGTAAAGTGAGCGATTATTGAGTGCAGGTTCTGGTTCGGTGTTGTAGTTCCAGTTGAGCGATTTGAAACCAACAAGCTTGGACAAGCCCGCTGGCATGTGAATGAAGGGGTTCCAATCCCTTGGGCCCGCCTCAATGAGGAGCACACGATTGTTTGGGTCTTCACTGAGTCGGTTGGCCAACACACAACCCGCTGAACCGGCACCCACGATGATGTAATCAAAACGAGATCCCATCAGTCAATGCTACTCGAAAAATCCGCCAATGGGGTGTTCTGATTGCGCATCAAAGCCATGACTTTAAACTTTTCACCCATCTCACCCGGAAGGGTAAGATGCTTGAACTCAGATAAGGCCTTCAGGCGTTTGTGTTCATCAGAAAATGAGAGAAATGAGTCGTGTACTTGGCTGGCGAGAACAAACTGTGCTTGCGTGGCGAACTGACCCACCTCTAGGCCGATGGCTTCGGCAGCACGGCCCAAGGCGCTG
>JAGYMV010000277.1 GCA_018400355.1 Wenzhouxiangella sp. | reverse complement strand
CGTCTGAGCGGGTCTGAGAAGCCCACGCCATCGAACTGGCCATAGAAATGACGATAGCAAGCGCCATCAAGCCGACCAATCGGTTTGTCGTCAAAAGTGGGTGTTGTTTCATCAATCAGGTCTCCAATAATAAAAGTCAAAGGGAGACCCGGTCGTGCACGGGGGATGATCGAAAGATGGATGGGCATCCAACCGCCCAAGCCACTCTTTGGGTTCCTGTCCCTACGCCGGCATGATCCGGATCAGGTTCAACGGGTTCACTTATAAAAAGCGTCTCAGGCCAATGGCCGCCCCGAGGAATCGCCCACAGTGTAACGCATGGGGCTTTGAGTGGGTGGTTTTTGGGGCTGGTAATTGCCCCAAACCCTCGCTATGCTCAAACCATCAATATCTTCAAACCATCGCTATCTTCAAACCAATGAGGGATTTTGGTTTGGTCAAAGATCGTTTTGGTCGAAGATCGTTTTAGTCGAAGACAAAGGAGCGCCGATGTACCGTCTATTGTTGGTTTTAGTGCTTTGCTGGACCGCGGGTCCCGCCTGGTCGGCCGATGCCCGACTCAACCAAGGACCCAAGCCGATTGCTGAGGGCAACTCGGTGATGGTGGCCACGCAATTGCCGATCGTCACAGAAACCGCCTTGGCGGTGTTGGAACGTGGTGGCAATGCCGTTGATGCCATGATCACAGCGACTTTTTTGCAGCATGTGGTCGATTATCACCAGGTCTCTCACTTTGGCACCATGTCAGGCATTTATTACGAAGCAGCCACGGGTGAGTATCACGTCATCAGTGGTGTGGGTGTGCGACCTTTGGCCAGTCGTTGTGGCGAGGGCGACCCATCGCGGGTCTCCATTGGGGGTGTGGTCCGAGCCATGGGTGCGTTGGCGGATCGTTGGGGGACCATGGAATGGGCTGAGTATCTCCAGCCAGCCATTCAAGCCGCCAGCGACGGGGTGGAGATGAGCTCTTTTATGTACGGCATCAACTACAACCTGATGCAAACCGGGGACTCGGGTGGCTTGATTGATAACCCCGAAGCGCGTGACTTTTATATGCCCGATGGATTCTTGGTGCCGGTTGGGGAGCGCTGGAAAATGCCGGCCTTGGCCACCCATTTGGAAGCACTGGCAGAGTTTGGGCCAGATTACATGTACGAAGGCGAGTGGGCGGATCAGTTTGTTGAAGCCGCTCGTGCCAAAGGGCATTGCGTGGCACCCGAAGACTTGGCCGAATACCAAGTCGAGTGGCAAGAGCCTGTCAGGTTCAACTACAACGGACATTCGATGGTGGGTTCGGCGCCGCCCGATACGGGTGGGGCGTTTGTGGGCTTAAGCTTGAACATGCTGCAGCACTTTGATCTGGCCGATCGCCCGCACTATGCCGAATCGGCTGAGACTTTGGAGATCATGGCGCGGGTGTTTGGGCGCGCCAGCGAAGAG
>JAGYMV010000276.1 GCA_018400355.1 Wenzhouxiangella sp. | reverse complement strand
CAAATGCTCGGTTTTGGCAATCAAAGGTCATGCCAAAGTCCATATTGGTTCCCAGCGCTCGACCCATGTTGATGGTTTTTCCACCCACTGCCGATGCCACACCAGTGACCATGCTCACCCGCACCAGCGTTTTTAAATCATCGTCAGCGCCAAAGAGTTGTTGGTCTGCATTGATCGCCAGTGCTTCCAGATCAAAAAACCCGGTGGGTAGGCCTTGTTGGCTGACCCGCTCGACGGATCCATCGGCCAAGTTCACCCGCCACAACGCGTTGACATCGTTGCTATCGGGGAGATTGCCTCGAGAATTAACGCTGTAGCCATAGGGTTGTGCCAAGACGGTACCCGCCATCAATAAGCCAAACAGTGCGCACACAAAAAACGCCCACGGCTGAGGCAACCGAGACGAAGCGGGCTTTTTGATGGGGCTCATGTGGCGCATTGTCCCAATATGGACCTTCTTTTAATCACGCTGACTACGGCATCATAGCAGAAGCCGCACGGCTCTGACCAGTGTCATTGAGCACCCAACGTGGGGCTGACAAGGTATGCTGGGAGCCCATGTTGAGCCCATCCACAAGCCCCAGCGGCGCCGACGCCCAATCCAGCGCACTGGAATTGTTGCAAAATGTGTTCGGTTACGCTCAATTTAGGGGGCGACAAGCCGAAATTATTGATTCTGTGGTCCAAGGACGCCCAGTTTTGGCCCTAATGCCCACCGGTGGTGGGAAATCGCTGTGTTATCAGATTCCGGCGCTGATGCGCGACGGCACAGCGATTGTGGTCTCGCCCCTGATTGCCTTGATGCGCGATCAGGTCGACGCGCTCACCCAAAATGGGGTTCGGGCAGCGGTTCTCAACTCCAGTCAGTCATCTGAGACCCAACAAGCGGTCGAGCAAGCCCTGATCAACCAAGAACTCGATCTCCTGTACGTGGCGCCAGAACGCTTGTTGCGTGGCAAAACGCTCGCCTTGCTCGATCAATTAAAGATCGCTTTGTTCGCCATTGATGAAGCCCACTGCGTGTCTCAATGGGGACACGACTTTCGGCCCGAGTATTTAAAACTCCATCAAGTCACCAGCCGTTATCCAAACGTTCCTTGTGTGGCACTCACCGCCACAGCCGACAAACAAACCCGAAAAGACATCATGCGGCATCTGTTGGGTGAGCAGGCCGATGTGTTCATCGACAGTTTTGACCGACCCAACATCCGTTATCGGATTGGCCTGAAGACCAACGCCAGACAGCAGTTGCTCCGCTTCATTCAACTCGAACACCCCGATGATGCGGGCATTGTGTATTGTGGCTCGCGCAAAAAAACAGAACAATTGGCTGAGTGGCTTTGTACCCAAGGCCTCAATGCGCTGCCTTATCACGCAGGCCTCAGCGCCGAGCACCGCCAATCACACCAAGACCGGTTCATTCATGAAGAAGGCTTGATCATGTGTGCCA
>JAGYMV010000275.1 GCA_018400355.1 Wenzhouxiangella sp. | reverse complement strand
CCCAAGCTTCAAACTTTGCGCAATCAAAATCATTCTCACGCATCCCATCAAAGCCACGGTGCATGTTTTCAAATTCGATTCTGGGTTGCTGTTCGAGTTTTTGAATGAAGTGACAATGCCAATGCAGGCGTTTTTCAAACTGCGCCAACGATTGGCGCCAACGGGTCTCTTGTTTGTCTTTCGCCATTCGTTGTCTTTCGTGCGTGGCCTGAACGATTTGGCGCAAACTCAAGGTCCCATAGGCGATGTGTGCACTCAACCGAGAAGCCGATCGGGGTGCGCGGTTGGGAGACGAAATGCCCCCCCGATAAGCCACCCCCCGCTCGCTTAAAAACCCATCCAAGATCGTTTGGCCCACCGTTGACCCTCCCCGCTGGCGGCCCGGCGCTGGCGTTTGATCAAATGCCGGTGCGGTGGCAAATGGTGTGTGGATGGCCGGAATGCTTGCCTCTGCATCAGGCCTGGCCAGTGTCGTTGGTGTCGGCCATTGAGCCCCTTGCATCCAACCGGTCCAAGCGCGCGCCCAATGGTCTCGGTTCACCAATCCGCGAACCACCCCAAACTGGGAATATTCATGTATCACCACACCATGGGTTTTGGCCCATTGCCGAACCTCTCGGTCGCGTTGAAACGTCCAATCATTGCCGGTTTCTTCATGGGCATGAACCTCTATCATGCCCCAGCGCTTTTTAAGCGCCTCAAAGACCGCCACCACGGAACCGTGCTCCACCAACAACCCTTGCCCCAAGCGAATGAGGGCGCGATTTAAATCAACCAATGAATCAGCAATAAATGCTTGGTGTCTTTGGCTGGCATCACTTTGTTGCCAAAGTTCTGGTTCAACCACATACAACGGGCAAACGGGTCCACGCAAAGCCGCGTGATACAGCGGGGCGTGATCGGTCACCCGCAGATCTCGTTTAAACCACACCACCTGAACGGGTCGATGGTCTGAGCGGTGGGCGGTTGTTGAGGCTGTAGAACTCATGGCCCAGACGACTCACCCGCTGAGGACACGGTGTGGCGGCTCCGTCGACAACGCTCTGAACAGTACTTCACATCGGCCCAACAGTCTTTCCATTTTCGACGCCAAGCAAATGGGCGGCCACACACCACACAGTCTTTTTCTGGCAGGTCTTGTTTTTTCATATGAGACCCGCCAAAGCCTGATCCAAGTAAGCCACTAAGTCCTGCGCGGTGTCTTGGGTGTTCCTTGTCATAGAAAAGGCGTGCTCTGGCTGCAGCGTGCGGTCCAACCAAATCCCTCCGTTGGGCGCGTCAGGGCGTATGGCACCCAGCCACAGCACCGTGTCTGCGCCTTGAGCGGGTGATCGCAACAACGCGCCCATGACTCTCTGGAATAGAGGCAAAGAGGTTCTCACCCCTTCGGTGTCAACCCAACCCGGATGCATCACCTGCATCAAAGGCCCATCGGGGTGAGTGGCATTCCAATGATGAGT
>JAGYMV010000274.1 GCA_018400355.1 Wenzhouxiangella sp. | reverse complement strand
TTCATTTTCTTCAGTACCTTGGCGCTGGCCTCGATTGTGATTGTGTTGGGGATGTTTTTTATTGGCCGACTGCCCGTGAATTTGTTGCCCGAGGTGGAATATCCCTTGGTGCGGGTCTCGGTCAATTACCCGGGTGTGGCCACGGAGGTGATGGAAGAACAAGTCACCCGTGTGTTAGAGCGGGGCTTGGCTTCTGTTGAAAACCTCTCCAAACTCTCTTCCAGAGCCTCGGAAGGGCGGGCCAATGTCAGTTTGATTTTCGAGCATGGCGTGGATTTGGATGTCGCGCTACAAAACACCGCCCGCGCGATCGAGAGCACCCGAGCGCGGCTTCCTCGAGACATTGACCCACCCAGGGTCCGAAAGTGGGATCCAGGTGAGTGGTCGATTTGGCGCGCGGGTTTTTCCTCTGCCACCCGATCACCCAGAGACGTGCGTGATTGGGTAGAACAAAGACTCTTGCCTCAGCTTCAATCGATTCAAGGGGTCTCATCGGTGGAGGCGGCGGGCGGCCAAATCCGAGAAATCGAAATTGTTCTAGACCAAGACCGCTTACGCTCGTACCAATTAACACTCAGAGACATCGCCGACCAACTCAGCGCTGAGAATGTCAATGTGGCCGCCGGCAACATCACCTCACCACAGTTCGATGTCATGGCCCGCACCGATGGGCGCTTTTCATCCCCAGAAGACATTGGCAATTTGTTGTTGGCGGTGCCTAATTCCGATCGGCGCATTCGGTTGAGCGAAGTGGCCGATGTCAGAGATGGGTTTAGGGAACAACGCGTGTTTGTGCGTCTCGATGGCGTACCCGCCACCGAACTCTCCATCTACAAGTTGCCCGAGGCCAATGTGGTCGAGGTGGTCGATGCCATCAACCGAACCGTCAATGGCTTGGATGAGTCTGGGTTTATTCCCGACGACATCAACTGGGAAGCAACCCGCGATGGGGCCTATTTCGTCCGGGGCTCGGTTGAAGCGGTGAGCTCCGCGGCTTTGTTGGGCGCGAGTTTGGCGATGCTGGTGGTGCTCGCGTTTTTGGGCTCGCTGAGAAAAAGTTTTGTGATTGGCCTATCCATCCCACTGGCGATTCTGTTCACGTTTGCTTTGATGGGCTTGGGTGGGCTGACGCTCAATGTCATGAGCTTGGGTGGCTTGGCTTTGGGGGTGGGTTTGTTATTAGACAACGCCATTGTGATGTTAGAAAACATCGCCCGTCACCAAGAGCAACTGGATGAGGACCCGCAAACGGCCGCGCACGAAGGCGCCGATGAAGTGATCTCGGCGATCACGGCGGGGACCTTGACCAACTTGGCCGCGGTGGTGCCATTTTTGTTGATCACCGGCATGGCCTCGTTGGTGTTTCGAGAATTGATCTTAACCATCTCATTTGCGGTGGTGGCCTCGCTGGCCGTGGCGTTGACCGTGGTGCCGATGCTGGCGGCCCAGTTTGGCAAAGTGA
>JAGYMV010000273.1 GCA_018400355.1 Wenzhouxiangella sp. | reverse complement strand
GGGGACGAGCAAACCAATGAGCGGGCTTGGGCTGTTGAAGTATTTGGTTTGGCGTTTAATGATGAGCCCGTGTTGTCCTCTGTGGCCTGGGCCAAGAACAGTGAAGACCAAGGCGTGTGGGCTGAATGGATGGATTTGGGATCACTGCATCAGGCCCTCGACCCTTGGTTGAGTGTGGATGCGCGTTGGCCAAGTGCTTTGTCGGGCCGTTTGAGCGAGATGGCCTTGTTGGGGGGAGTCGATAGCCACATCCACCAGGCTGGCGGAAAAATTCAGGACCTCACCGTCGCATTGCCGGCGCTTGATCTGACTTTAGAAAGGTTCAATGGGGTGATCGGTCAAGCCGGTGACCAATGGGTGCTCGAACTGGCTGGTCAGCCAAGACTGAGTTGGCCCGAGGTGATCAGGGGTGAGATCAACATCGACCAAATTGATGGGCGGGTTTTGTTTTCGCCCGATCAGATCGGTTTTGAGCAAATTCAGGTTGAAAGCACGGGGGTATCGGCCGAGTTCAATGGGTCCATTTACCAGACCCGTGGGCGGCCATTTTTGGATTTGTTGATTGAGGCACCCAGAATCGATGGGGTGGATGTGCGCCCCTACCTCCCGCATGCGGTGATTCCGCCGCCTGCCATGGGGTGGTTGGAGCAGGCATTGGTATGGATCGGTCAGGCCGATGGTGTGGCGCTGTTGCATTTTCCAGCTGGCCTCAAGACCGCCGATTTTGATATCGGTCATTTGAGTGCCGAGGTGAACTTTTCAGACCTTGATCTGAACTATCTAAACAATTGGCCCAAGGCAACCGATGTGGCGGGTCAGGCCTCATTTTTGGGCGCGGGTATGCGCGCTGAGGTGCAACGGGCTCAGGTGGGTGAACTCACCCTGCAAGCCCCATCCATCGAGATTGAACGTTTTGATGAAGGCATATTGACGCTCGATTTGGCGGGTGAGTCGGTGGCGGCTCAAGCGCTGTCTTCCACTTTGGGCGATCTGCCGTTTCAGGGCTGGTCTGGGGTGTTTGATGCAATGGCCTGGACGGGTGAAATTGAGGCCGCTGTCGGCTTGGAAGTCCCGCTTAAAAAACGAGAGGAATGGTCGCTTGAGGGTTTGGTGTCATTCGCTGGTAACGGATTTTCTTTGCCCAACATCGATTTTTCGGTCAGTGATCTGACAGGCGAGATTGACATTGGCCGAGACGCCATTCGCGGCGAACAATTGAGCGCGTCGCTCGGTTCTCAATCCTTAAATTTCAATACACAGATTGGTTTGGGAGAGGGTGCCAAGGTGGCGGTTGCGACGCGCTTAAATCCCGGCCAGTGGTTGAGTGACCGTGGGTGGCTTTTGGGGTTTGGTGATCGCTTGCAAGGCCAGACCGATGTTGTGGTCGAGATCGCTCGATGGCCAAGCAACCAAGCACTCAGTGTCGAGGTCACCAGTGATCTGGTGGGCCTCGACATGGATTTGCCA
>JAGYMV010000272.1 GCA_018400355.1 Wenzhouxiangella sp. | reverse complement strand
CCCCAGCACAAGACCCAGTCGGATGGCTCGAGCTTAAAGCGCGCTAAGTAATCAGCCAGCGCGCGTGCTCTTTCTTCTTTGGTCTCTAAACCAGACCACACGTCGAGCTGTGTCGAGATGGCCATCACATCCAAACGAGCACGGTGCGGTTGCAGTGAATTTAAAAGAGCCGATGAGCCCGTACCAAAATCCATCACCACCAACCGGCGGTCTTCTTTAATGGTGTCGAACAGACGCCCAAGCAGAGGGGTCTGTACCCCTCGGGCCACAGAAATCGCCTGGTTCATCACCTAATTGAGCCGCCCAGCCCTAGACGGTCAATTAGGATTTTGTTGGCTGCTTCGATAAAGGCGCCACAGTCTCAGCAACCTCTGCCGCTTTAGGCGCTGGTGCGGCTTTTGGCGCGATTTGTGCTTGACTAAAAGATTTTTTGAGATCTTCTGTTTCGCTGTCCATGTCGATGGTGCCACTAAAGTAGCCCCCCTGCTCCAAGCTCACAGCAGGTGCGACCAGGCGGCCAGTGATGTGTGCGCTGCGCCGGACCACAATCGATTCGGCAGCATAAATATTGCCTTCCACTTTGCCTTCCAGCACGATGTTCTTGCCATAGAGATCAGCGACCACGTGGCCTTTGCTGCCCACGGTCACGGTGTTTTTCTTGAGATCCACGGTGCCGGTGACTTTGCCTTCAATCAATAGGTCTTCTTCACCAGATAAGCGGCCGTCCATGTGAATGGAGGCGCCCACCATGGCCACTCCTTGGGGGGAGCGGGTGGCGCGAGAGCGCTCAGCCACAGCTTCATTGGCGGTGTTGTTGTCTGATGAACCACTTTTATTAAACATGCTCTTATCCTTGCATCTTCGACCCATGGGTCAAAATTTGAGAAAAACGTCATCCAAATTACCCCTTTTTTGGCACTGGGGTCAAGTGCTTAAAGCCGATTGTTTAAAGCCATTTCTAAGCGTTTTGGGCCTGGTCAATCTTCGCCCATGTGTCCCTGAGGGTCACCGAGCGGTTGAAGATCAACCCCTCGGGCGTGCTGTCGGGGTCAATTACAAAGTAACCCAACCGCTCAAACTGCACGGGCTCACCGGCTGGCCAGTCTTTCAGTGAGGGTTCCAACATGGCATTTTTGACGGTCTCAACAGAGGCTGGATTGATGTGTTCAACAAAGTCTGTGTCTTTGTCCGCCGATGGGTGAGCCACCTGAAACAGCCGGTCATAGAGGTGCACAGTCGCTGGGACCGCATGCTCAGCGCTGACCCAATGGATCGTGCCTTTGACTTTTCGCTCAGCACCCGGCAGGCCAGACCGCGATTCTGGGTCGAATGAGCAGTGCAGTTCTTGAATGCCGCCCGTCTCATCATGGATCACCTCATCGCAACGAATGATGAAGGCACCTCTGAGACGCACTTCACCACCTGGCTTGAGCCGAAAGAATTTTTTCGGTGCCTCTTCCATGAAGT
>JAGYMV010000271.1 GCA_018400355.1 Wenzhouxiangella sp. | reverse complement strand
CGCTCCTTAACGCCCAATGAATCATTACCCAATGAATCGATCCCGAACGAATCCATCCGCTCAAACCCACGAAACGTTAGGCCCACACCCACCCAGTTTTTAGGCAAAATACCGAGCTCCTTGGCTCGCTCAATCACATCTTCGGGCCTCACACCGAAGCACCGCGCCACAGACCGAAGCTCTTCTGCGGCGATCACAGATCGATGTGCTCCCAGCAGCGAATGCATCGCAGCATTTGGCATCAAAAAGGCACGGGCCCAACGCAATGACCCAGCCACCCCAGCGCTGTGATCAGGCCACGACACATCCGAGGCTTTTTCCAGCACCCAATCGGCAAGGACTTTAGCCAACACAATGCGCTTGGTCGAAGCCGACCAGTGGCTGGGCAAAGCAATGAAGGGACAGGTCTCGGCATCTGAGAAAGCCACCCGACCTGCCATGCCCTGAGACTTTTTTGATGAATCAGCCAAGCTCAGGACAATGACGCCATGAGTTTCTAATACATTGGTCAGGGATGCCACAGCCCCCTGCCCCAATGCCCAGGACTCACGAAGTGTGTTGGCTGATGCCTCTAGGCTTGATCCCTGCCATGCACTCAATGGCTTTTTAAGCGGCTCACACTTGGGCAATGAAAAACGCCGCAAAGCTTGAGTGGGCCATGCCTTGAAGAGTTGGGCATACCGTGCCAATTGAATGGTCACTTCCGACATGATCCGATCTTTGGCAGGCAACAACGGTGGCTCAGAAGACAAACGCGAGCCTTGGACATCGGGATCTGAAAAAAGCCAATGGGTGGTCTCGATGTTCACTGAGTTCACAGGCATTAAGTCATCCACCCAACACCGGCATGCCTTGGCCCAAGCATGAGCTTGCGATGAATTGAGCCCGATGCGCCCAGCTTCGAGTGCCTCAATCACAGTGGACGATGAGGCAAGTGCTGCGGCCATGCCTTGCAGGCTCAACCCTTGGGCACACCGGGCCTGTTTCAGGCGCTGACCCAGGGCTGCATGCGGTGTTGAAGCGAGCGTGGCGATCATGAGCGTCCTTGATAACCCCATCGATGAGAAAAGTTCTAACTCAATGGATGAATCAATAAAAGAAAAAGAAACTGATGGCACTTAGCTTGGAGAGAGGTCATCAGTACAAGGCATTTGCACAGTGACAAGCCCAGCCAGCCATGAGCATCAGGTTAAACGAGACATCCCATCCCAATCACTCAGAGATCAATGAGGGCATGTGTAGGAAATTACTTATAAAGCGGGACCGTAAAGCAGATCTTTGAATCTTTCTTCCTCACAACGCCCTGGCAAGCGGCACCGCCTGACGGTGGGCATCAATCACATCCACGCTGGCCCGCGACAGCGGCAAATGCCTTTTCTCTCGATGCCAATGATCATAGAAAGCGGCCACGGTCTGCTGGGCGATGGCGAGCACCCACCGCTCGCACAGCCCAACCCTTTTGGCCAAATG
>JAGYMV010000270.1 GCA_018400355.1 Wenzhouxiangella sp. | reverse complement strand
CCAAGAAGTAACAGGGGCAAAGCGAGGCCAAGTCCCAGCATTAAGAACACACCCAAGGCCATGGGCCACGGCAAGAAGATGGCCACACCCAAAGCCGTACCCATCATCGGCGCTGTGCAGGGACTGGCCACCACGGTGGCCAACACGCCCGTCATAAATGAGCCCTTCAGACCCGATGACCGAGTCAACGATTGCCCCGCACCCATGATGTTTCCGCCGACGTCGAACACGCCAGATAAGGACAGGCCCAAGCCAAACAAGACATAGATCAGCACCCCAACGACCCACGGCGTTTGCAGCTGAAAGCCCCACCCAATGGCCTGGCCGGCAGCGCGTAGGGCCAACAGAGCGCCGGCGAGGATGGCAAAGGAAACCAACACCCCCAAGGTGTAAGACAGGGCATGGGCCTTGTGTTGGTCGTGCGGGGTGTCGACCAAGTGCAAGGCTTTGATGGATAAGACGGGGAACACACACGGCATGAGATTGAGCAGCACGCCACCCAAAAGCGCCAGCACCAACACCCATACAAATGGAAGATCCGCCCCTGTGGTCTCAGCGCTGATCAAGTCGCTCTCGTTGGCCAGCCATTGATAGGACACGCCAGATTCTGGGTCCACCAAGACCACGCCCACCGCATCAAGCCTGCCATTGAAATAAGGCGACAGAGGCAACGCCAATTGAATGACATCATCACTGGTGCTGATAAAAAAGTCTTTGGCGTGATCAATCACATTGGTGGCGGTGAGAAAAACGTGTTCAGCCGATGGTTGAAAGGTCTTTGGAAGCGCCCCTTTGGGCATCTGCACACTCAATTGACCGGATTCGATTTTGTAGTGCGCGTCGGCCTCGATCGAGGCGGGTCGGCGTTGATCGGCCCAGTCAAAAAGCTCGGCTGTTTGTTCGACTCGCTCACCCGGCGCGGATTGAACCGGTAAGGCCAGCGACAAAGTGGCCTGTCCGGGGACGCATTCGATCTCACACACCAACCAGTTGGCATCGAGTGTGATGCTGGTCTCGGTCCCAACGACCAGATCCTCTGGCCAGTGAACCACAACGGGCAAAAGGTGCTCGCCTTCAAACCCGTAATTGACCAAATGCCCAATTTCAATTCGCTGAGGGTAGGGCCAAACGATGCCACCGACCACCGAGCCATTGGGTGCATCCCAATCCATCTCGATGGGCAACCCCGAATCACCCGGGTTTTCCCAATAGGTGTGCCAACCGGCCTCGGGCAGCAATCGAAGCCCAAGACGGCTCGAGCTGCCTGGGGCAATGGCTGTGAGCTCTGAGACCAGTTCCACTTCGATGTGATCGCGCTCGACGGGATTGGACCACCCAGTCGAGACCATGCCGCCCAGCATCAGACAGATCAAAAGGGGCATTGACCAGTTTGGTTTGAGCAGCATAAAAAACACCTAGCGTTGACAGCGGGGACAATAAAACGTGGATCTTTGTCCGATCATAACCCGTT
>JAGYMV010000027.1 GCA_018400355.1 Wenzhouxiangella sp. | reverse complement strand
CTGGCCCTGGTGCAGGAGTGATTGGGATTTTATGTCTTTTATACTGGATGCATTAAAAAAATCGGACGCCAAACGACGGGCACAAACAGGCCCTGATTTTTCTGCGCCAGCCGCTTCACCACCGGTTGCATCGGGTCGGCGACATCAGCGCGTGTTGGTCTGGGGGCTGGCTGGGTTCGCTGGGCTGGCGGTGATTGGTGCCGGCATCTTTTGGCTGGCCTTTAGACCCAGTGGTTGGGTGGACCCTGAGCAGGTCGTGGCACAACAAACCGCAGTCGTTGATGAGCGGACCCGTGAGCGTGTGTCAGAGCCAGCAACGGAGACGATTGAGGTGGCTGAAGTGATCGATGAGCCCGCCTCAGTAGAGCCCGAGGCAACGGGGGCCATTGTGGTTGCCAACGAAACAACCACCGAAACAATCACCGAATCCTCACCAACCCCCTCTGGCAATTCACCTGAACAAGCTGTCCAAGAAGAACCGGCGGTTCCCGCCCCGGATCCCGTGTCTGTGGAGACACTCGAGGCGCGCTTGGTGGCGACCACGCAAGCAGCCAACGAGAGCGAGGTGGTTTCTGATGCCTCAGACAAGCCAGAGGCCACGCCTTCTCCAGACGATGACGCCGATGAGGCGGATCCACCATGGCGCCCAGAGGCCGCTGACTATCTCTATCAATGGGAGTTGCCGCTGTCTGTGCGTCAATCCTTGCCGGCTTTGAATTTGTTGGTCCATGTCTATTCCGAAAAACCCGATGAGCGGTTTGTGCTCATCAATGGCACGCGTTTTCGGGAAGGGGATGAGTTGTCACCGGGTGTGCGGCTGGCAGAGATTCGTCCTCAAGGTGCGTTGGTGGACTTTAGAGACTATCGCTTTTTGTTGACCCAATGAGAGCCAGCCAGGTGCCATGGGGTGTGTGGTGCCTTGCGCTTGGGTGGTGCGTGGTGATGGCCTGGAGTTTCATCGGCATTCCCGAGCCAAGAGATGAATGGATTGATCGTTGGGCCTTCGATCCTCTGCTGGCCCATGTGGCCCTCCACTCGGATTGGCATGGTGGCTCGCACTGGATGGCCTTCTCGTGGCGGACCATCACAGCCCAATTCGTTCATGTGGATTGGATTCATTTATTGGGCAATGTGGCGTATTTCTTTGTGTTCGGTGTGCAAGTCGAACGCCGTGTGGGTTTTGTTTATTTGGTGCTTTCGACGGTGGTTGCCGGTGCATTGGCTTACGCTCTGCCGGCATGGTTGGATCTGCAACCGAGTGTCATTGTGGCCGGTGCCAGTGGTGCGGTTTCTGGGATATTGGGGCTGTATCTATTGGTGTGTTCGCGGGAGCCAGTCGGCATTTGGCTGCCGCTGGGCCTCGTGCCCCAGTTTTTTAAATTGTCAGCTTGGGTCGTGATTGGATCGTGGTTTGCTGTGCAGTTGATTTTTGCGCTCAACGCCACCACTTATCCCACTGTGGCCGTGGCGTCGCACTTTTCGGGGTTTTTGGTTGGTCTGGGTCTTGGGCTTTTGTTTCGAGCGATAGAGCGTAGGCAGCATTCAGGTTATAGGAAGCGGGTTAATTATGTATAAGGTCATTTTCCACAACCACAACAAAGTCTATGAAGTGTATTGCCAGCAAGTCACCGGCAGTGAGTTCTCTTATGGGTTTGTGGAGTTTTCTGACTTTGTATTCGATTCTGCGCATGAGTTGGTGGTCGATCCCACAGAAGAGCGCTTGCGTGAAGAATTTAAGGATGTGGAGAGTTTGAATGTGCCCATGCACGCAGTGATTCGTATTGAAAAAGTCAAAAAGCGAGGTGCTTGTGTGATTCGAGAGGGCCAATCGGGCGAGAAAGTCACGCCTTTGCCACTGGACCGGCCGCGTTCCAAAAATTAGCCGATGGGTACTCAGGCCTCTGGTCGTCATTGAAGGCTTGTGCTATCTTCCAAAGATTCAACCCCCATGGAGCTCAAGCCAATGCCACATTTTTCTTCGAGATCTTTTCATTCTTTTTTATCTGTGCCGGTTTTTGTGCTGTGCCTACTGGGCGGGGGTATTGCTTCGGCTCAATCCAGTCCAGCGTCGGAGCAAGCATCTTTTTGGGCATCGTTAGAAGCGCTTTGTGGTCAGGCCTTTGGAGGCGAACTCACCACCTATGACCCTGAATCCGATGCGGGGTGGTTGGGCCAGGCCATGACCATTCACTTTAGAGAATGCTCTGAAAATGAAATTAAAGTGCCTTTGGTGGTTGGCGATGACCGCTCAAGAACTTGGGTCATCACACGGACAGAGCAGGGCTTGTTCCTAAAGCACGATCATCGTCATGAGGACGGTTCGGAAGATTCCGTCACTTGGTACGGTGGCCGCACAACAGATGCCGGCCGCGCTTGGCGCCAAGCCTTTGTTGTTGATGACTACTCTCGTGCTTTGTTCTACGCGGAAGGTTTGGATGTCTCTGCCAACAACATTTGGTACATGGAAGTGCACGGCAATGAGAAGTTTGCCTACGGACTGACAAGGCCAAACCGGCATTTTCGAGCTGAATTTGATTTGACTCAAGCGGTCGAGGCGCCACCGGCCCCTTGGGGCGCTGAATGATCGCCTGCTTTATTTTGGAGAATGCTGGTTATGAATGAGGTCAGTGTCAATCAATCAACGGCCCTAGAGCGGGCGCTCAATGTCATTGAGCGCATTGGCAACAAGTTACCCGACCCAGCCGTTTTGTTTTTTATTTTACTGATCGTCACTTGGGTGCTCTCTTGGGCATTGTCAGGCATCAATTTTGGTGCGATCCATCCGCAAACGGGTGAGCCGATTCAGATCATCAATCAGTTGGCCGGCGGCGAGATGGCCAACTTCTTGTCCAATATGGTCAGAACCTTTGTGCTATTTGCACCACTGGGCGTTGTATTGGTGGCGATGCTTGGCGTGGGTGTGGCCGAGCACACCGGCTTTATTAACGCAGGCCTGAGAAAGATCTTGGCGGTCAAGTTTTTCGGTATGAGTTCAGCGGTGTTTTTGACACCGTTGGTCACATTTGTCGGTGTGGTGAGTTCCACTGCCGTCGATGCCGGGTATGTGGTGGTCATTCCATTGGGTGCTGTGATGTTCTATGCCGCTGGGCGCCACCCGCTGGCCGGCGTAGCGGCGGCGTTTGCCGGTGTCTCTGGTGGTTTCTCAGCCAACTTTATCCCATCCGCACTCGATCCGATGCTGGCTGCGATCACTCAAGAAGCGGCTCAGGTGATCGAACCGGGCTTGATGGTCAATCCGCTCTCGAATTGGTTTTTCATGTCTGCCTCGTGTGGCATCGTTGTATTGGCCGCTTGGTGGTTGACCGACAAAGTCATCGAGCCGCGGCTCAAAAAAGAAACACCGATCGATGCCGACACCTCTGATCTGCCAACAATGGAGCCGTTGCAAGCGCATGAAGTCAGTGCCTTGCGTTGGGCTGGTGCCAGCATTGTTGTCTTGGCTGCTTTGTTAACAGCCATTGCCTTGCCAGAGAGTTCCCCACTGCGAGACGAGCAAGGCCAATTGGGGTCATTTAGTTCACCGATGATGCTTTCCATCGTCCCGTTTATTTTGATATTTTTTATGATTCCCGGGATTGTCTATGGCTACCGAGCCAAAACAATTGAAACGCACCGCGACATCATAGAGGGCATGAGCAAGTCGATGTCGTCGATGGGTTATTACATCGTCATGGCGTTTTTTGCTGCACAATTTATTGCCGCTTTTGGCCAATCGAACATTGGACTTTTGCTGGCCATGAATGGCGCAAGTGTTTTGGAAGCCATGGCCTTGCCAGCGCAATTGACCATCATCGGGATTCTCTTTTTGACGGTGTTTGTCAATCTTTTTGTCGGCTCGGCATCGGCCAAATGGTTGATCATTGCGCCGATTTTTGTGCCCATGCTGATGCAGCTCGGCATCTCGCCTGAGCTCACCCAAGCAGCGTATCGGATTGGTGATTCTTCATCGAACATCATCACGCCTTTATTGCCTTACTTCCCGCTGGTGGTGGTCTTTTGTAAGCGCTATTACACAGGGTCGGGCATCGGTACTTTGATCTCTTTGATGCTGCCGTACTCGGTCGTCTTATTTTGTGTCTGGACGATCTTTTTGATGGTCTTCTGGGCCCTTGGTCTGCCATTGGGCTTGCAGGCGGGGTACGTCTATCCGGCCCCTTAATCGGGGGCGGACTTCGGTTTAAGGTGGACGGCGTCTAGGGCAGGCGGTTTGGGTCAATCCAAGCCGCAGGATCGGTTGGCGCCCCATCTTCTCTTAGCTCAAAGTAGACACCATAGCTGGGGCTTTGGGCGTTGTATCGGCTCTGGCCTGCGGCGGCGATTTGTTCGCCTTGTCTGACCCAGTCGCCAACCTCAAAAAACAAACTGTCGTTGTGCGCATAGAGACTCAGAACCTGATCTTGATGGTCGATAATCAGCAGCAGACCATAACCTCTTAACCAGTTGGCATACACCACCCGACCCGAGGCGACGGCATGGACGGGTGCCTGTGAGGCGGTTTCCACGACCCATCCTCGCCAGACATGGCCACCTTCTCGACGCTGCCCATAACGTCGCTCAATGGTGCCCCGTGCTGGCATCGGCAGTTGGCCTTTCATGGCCAGCACGTTCGGGGGCTCGTCAACGGCCAGCTCATCCAATGGTTGGCGCTCTGCCAACGCCAGCACCTCGGACAATCGGGCCTCGTCTTCTTGCAAGCGCTCGAGTGTGGACGTGGATCGATCGATGTCTTGTTCAATTTCGGCCAGTGCTTTTTGCCGTTGTTCGATCAACACAGCCACCTCGATTGACTCCCGCTCTTGCTCGGCAACGAGCCGCTCCAGCCTCTGAGATTGATCGGCCAATTGTTCTTCGGTGGCGTTAATGCTTGCGATTTGTTGGCTCAGGTTGTCGAGTGTCGATAAGCTCGATTGGGTCAGTCGTTGGTGATAGGCCAAGAGTCTGGCGGCCTGTTGAGGATTTTCTTGATTCAGGAGGAGCTCTAAGGTGGAATGCTCTTTGACGGGGTAGCCGCGGAGTAAAAGGCGCCCAAGATCGGCCAACAATTGCTGCGCATTGGTTTCGAGTTCAGCCAGTTTTTTTTGGAGCTCAATTTGAGCCTCTTGCAATTCCAGACGCACGCGCTCGTTGTCTCGAATGTTTTTCCTCAACCCATTTAAGTCTTGCTCAATTTTTGCCAATTGGGCCGCGACATCATCTTTTTTTTGCAGATCTTGTTCTAGGCGTGTTTGTAGTTGAGCCATTTCCAACCGAAGTTGGTCGAGCTGGGTGGCGGTGTCTGCGGATGGTTGTGGCCAAGCCGGCGTGGAGGCGACCAGCCAGCAGGCGATACATAAGATGGCTTTGGCCAGATGAAACATCAACGATGTCCCTAGCGACGATCAGGAATCAAAAGCGACTGACCGGTCATCTCCTCGGGTGCTTGGACGCCCATCAAGTCCAACAGCGTGGGGGCGATGTCGCGCAAGCTGCCACCTGCTCGGAGTGTGGCGTGGCGCTGGCCTAAATAGACCAACGGCACAGGGTTTGTGGTGTGCGCTGTGTGCGCTTGTCCTGTCTCAGGGTCTGTCATCTGTTCTGCGTTGCCGTGGTCTGCGGTGATAATCGCCTCACCGCCGACGCTTTCAAGGGCCTCGCTGACTTGTCCAATGACCTGGTCCACTGCCTCCACAGCAGCAATGGCCGCCTTTAAATCGCCCGTGTGGCCAACCATGTCCGGATTGGCCAGATTGGCCACAATCAAATCATGCGATTGGTCGGCGATGGCGTGGGTGAGAGCCTCCGCCAGAGCAGGGGCGCTCATTTCGGGCTGTAAATCGTAGGTCGCCACTTTGGGCGAGGGGATCAGTGTGCGGTCTTCTCCCGCAAACACGGTCTCTTGCCCGCCATTGAAAAAGTAGGTGACGTGGGCATACTTTTCTGTTTCTGCCAGACGCAGTTGGGTCTTTCCGTGACGGGCCACCACCTCGCCCAGAACGTTGTCGCGGGTCTCGGGCTTAAATGCGACATCGCAAGGCAGGTCTTTTTCGTATTGCGTCATGGTCACTAGAGGATTCAGGCGATGGCCACCGGAGCGGTCAAAGCCCACAAAAGATGGGTCGGTGAGCGCATGGCTGAGTTGTCTGGCGCGGTCGGAGCGAAAGTTGATGAAAATGCCCGCATCGTTTGCTCCAATCGGGCAGCCTTGTCCAATGACCGCAGGCTCAATGAATTCATCGTCTTGACCGAGGGCATAGGCAGCCTCAACGGCCTGTGTGGCGCTGTCGTAATGATGTGTGGCCTCAGCAAGGCAGATGGCTTTCCAGGCTTTTTGGGTCCGTTCCCAACGGTTGTCCCGATCCATCGCAAAGTAGCGACCACTGACGCTGGCCACGCGCACCGTTTGATGGCGACAGTAAGCTTCGAGTTTTTCAAGAGAGGGCAGAGCAGAGCGCGGGGCGACGTCCCGCCCATCGGTGAAGACATGCAAGGCAATGTGAGGCACTGCGTGGGCGAGCGCTAAGTCGATGGTGGCGAAAAAGTGGGCCTCGTGGCTGTGGACGCCCCCAGGTGAGAGGAGCCCGCATAGATGCAAAGTGGCGTTGTGCTTTTTGGCATGATCCATGGCGCTGAGTAAGACCGGGTTGGTCATGAACTCACCGGTTTGTATGGCTTTGGTCAAGCGGGTGAGGTCTTGGTAGACAATTCGGCCTGCGCCAATGTTCATGTGGCCCACCTCAGAATTTCCCATTTGGCCTTCAGGCAAGCCCACCGCCTCACCATGGGTGATCAGTTGGGTTTTCGGGTAAGTCGCCAGCAAATGATCCCAGTGCGGTGTGGAAGCCAAAGAAATGGCGTTGTCGGGGCCAGCTGGACGATCGCCCCATCCATCGAGAATCAACAACAAGACAGGCTTCGGGGTAGGCATCGCAACACTCCAGCATCAATTGCCATTATTATCCCACAACGCTTGGTTCGATGGCCCCAGGTGCTGGCATCTGGTCGGCAGATCAACGATAATAGCCTGCTGCTTAGAGCTTAGAAGATGGATGCCATGGACTCACTGATCGAATTTGCCCAAAACAACTTGCTGCTGAGCGGGTTGTTCGTTGCTGTGCTGGTGGCATGGATTGTTTGGGAAGTGGCCCGTTTGGGGCGAAAATGGCAGGAGCTCGATACGCTGGCCACGGTTCAGTTCATCAACCGAGAAGACCCATTGATCCTTGATGTCTCCAACAGCACCGATTTTGCCAAAGGCCATATCTCAGGCGCCATTCATTTGCCACCTTCGCGTCTTGAAGCCAG
Organism: Wenzhouxiangella sp.; assembly: GCA_018400355.1. Taxonomy (GTDB): domain Bacteria; phylum Pseudomonadota; class Gammaproteobacteria; order Xanthomonadales; family Wenzhouxiangellaceae; genus Wenzhouxiangella. Next base: position 604 of record JAGYMV010000027.1, on the reverse strand, counting down.
TAACCAAAAGCTTCTAAAAGAAGTGGGTCGTCCCGTGCTGGTGTACTGCCGCTCGGGCCAGGTCTCGCCGCAGATGGCCAATCGCTTAATCAAGCTGGGTTTCGAGAACGTCAAAATGCTGGCGGGGGGTCTGGTGCAGTGGGAGAGCGACAAGCAACCCATCAGCCGTGACAAGGCCAGCGCGAGCAAGAAAGAAAAAAAGAAATTAAATAAGTAGTCTTTTCAATAGTTTAAATGGAATATATAAAATATGTCTGAAGAAAATAACGCCCAAGCAAACAACAACTCCGCGCAAGGACCCCAGATGTCTTTGCAGCACATCTATCTCAAAGACGCATCCTTTGAGGCCAAGTCACCGCACGAGTTGGACAATGCCACTGGCCAGCCGGACGTCAATTTAAACTTGGCTCAACGCACCACCGACATGGGTGAAGGGCGTTGGGAGGTCATTTTGACGGTCACTGTCACCGCCAAAGAAGGCGAAAAGACCATTTTTGTTTGCGAGGTGCAATACGGCGGCATTTTCATGTTCTCTCACTTCACCGAAGAACAAATGCCATACGCCATCAATGTGCTGTGTCCCAATGTGCTCTACCCATACAAC
>JAGYMV010000269.1 GCA_018400355.1 Wenzhouxiangella sp. | reverse complement strand
ATGGGCCGCTCTTCAGGCACTGGCGCTGGAGGGCAAGGTGGATGAAAGCACACTGACCCAAGCCAAATCAGCACTCGGCATCAATGCCGAAAAACCCAACCCGTTACAGGTTTAGGTGGATACCGCATCATGAGTAAAACCATTGAAATTCGTGTTCCCGACATTGGTGATTTTGTCAAAGTCCCCGTCATTGAGATCTTGGCATCGGCTGGAGATCAGATCGAGGCAGAACAATCACTGATCACATTGGAGTCTGATAAAGCGACCATGGAGGTGCCCGCACCTTTCACTGGGACCTTGTTGGAGTTGACTGTCTCCGAAGGCGATGAGCTCACCGAAGGTGATGTGATTGGCCGCATGGAAATCGCCTCCGATGATGACAGCGACGATTCTCAATCAAGGGATGCCGACACAGACGCTGCCTCAGCCGCGGCACCTGATGCGGCTGAGAAAAGTGATGTGGAAACATCCCACCAGGCGACTGCTCAGGTCGAGACCTTCGCCAATGAAGGTGGCACCACCGAGAGCCAAGCTGCTGGTCAGGTGCCCACACCCGCCGAACCCTTTGCCGAGATGGATGTGCCAGCATCTGATTTGCCACACGCCTCACCGGGTGTGAGAAAACTCGCCCGAGAGCTGGGCATTTCTTTAGAGGGCATCACCGGCACCGGTCGCAAAGGCCGCATCACCGATGAGGATTTAAGCGCAGCCATCAAGTCTCAAATGGGTGGCGGTGGCGCTGGATTGGCGGTGGCCGCAGCACCGGTGGTCGATTTTGCAAGCTTTGGGCCGGTTGAGACTGTGGCGTTGAGCCGCATCAAAAAAATCTCAGGCCCAGCACTTCACAGAAACTGGGTCTCGATCCCGCATGTCACGCAATTTGCTGAAGCCGACATCACCGAGATGGAAGACTTTAGGCAAGCCCAGAAAGACGTTGCAGCGCAAGCTGGCACCAAGATGACGCCGGTGGTGTTTATCATTAAAGCCGTGGTGGCGAGTCTTAAAGCCTTCCCGCATTTCAACGCATCTCTGACCCCAGACGGTGGTTCACTGATACACAAGCATTACTTCCATATCGGTGTGGCTGTCGACACACCAGGGGGCTTGGTGGTGCCTGTATTAAGAGACTGCGATCAAAAAGGCTTTATCGAATTGGCGCAGGAGTTGACCGAGTTATCCCAACGCGCCCGCGATGGCAAGTTGAGCGCCGATGAGATGAAGGGGGGTTGCTTTACCATTTCAAGTCTCGGGGGCATTGGTGGCACCGAGTTCACACCCATCATCAACGCACCTGAGCTGGCCATTTTGGGGGTGAGCAAAGCCCAAGTGAAGCCCATCTGGGATGGTGAGGATTTTGAGCCTCGGTTGATGCTGCCCTTGTCATTGTCTTATGACCACCGGGTCATTGATGGGGCCGATGCGGCCCGTTTCATCACGCATCTGGGGCATCAACTCGAAGACTTAAGACGGTTGTTG
>JAGYMV010000268.1 GCA_018400355.1 Wenzhouxiangella sp. | reverse complement strand
AATTCTGATGGGCGCGTGGCGGTCTGGTGGGTGAAGGCGATCAGGCCATTGCTGCCGACACCAAACTCGCCACTGGTGTAGGGCCTGCTCAGATAAGGACCGCCGAGTTGAGCATCAATGGTCACGCGACGACCATCCAAATACTGATACGCCAATGTGGGCGAACCCTCGTGGTCGTACTGAATGACCATGCCGCTGCCGTCGGCCAGCCATTCATAGGCATCGATGCTTCTGTCCAAATCCTCGGTTAAGTTTCTAATGCCCGTGCCATCGGGTCGCATGATGTGCAGCCTATTGGCCTGATGCGATAGCAATCGGTCTTCAAAACCCAAATAAGCAATCCAGTCGCCATCGGGGGCTTGCTTGGGCTGGCGGTGTGGCCCTTGGGTTTGGTTGATTTTTTCGATGGCTTTGGTGTCAATGGCCACGCGATAAATATCAGAGATCAAAGGCTCGCGATAGGCTTGCTCGGATCGGTTGGCGCTGAAATACAACGATTGGCTGTCATTGGACCAACTGATTTGTCCATGGTGATACGGCCCTTCAGTCAATTGAATGGGCTCACCACCCACAGCAGGAATCACATAAATCTGGCGATACCCATTGGGCAGGTAACCCGCCCCATCGGCGCGGTATTGCGCTTGGTCAATATAAATGGGCGATGCGGCCCAGTCAGCGCCTTCTGGGCGGCCCGGCAGATTCACTGGCGCAGGTTTTGGGTCTTTGGTCAGCATCACAAACGCGAGCCATTGACCATCGGGCGACCAGCTCAGCTGTCCGGGTGAGCTGGGCAACTGGGTCAATGTGTTTGACCGGCCGCTGTCCAACCAATGCATTTGGATTTGGCCGTCGGCGACGTAGGCCAAGCGCTCATCGTCTGGAGACCATCTTGGGCTAGAAGCACTTTGTGCTTGTGGCGTGATGGGCTCCAATTCCTCAGCCTCTCCATCTTCATCCACTTCAATCACCCAGATGCCGTTCATCGCGCGATCATGTTGGCGGTCCATCCACGTTCGCACAAACGCGATGCGCTCACCCTCGTGATCCGGCTGTGGATCAGACACGGCTTGGAGCATGAAAACATCATCGTAATTGAGGGGTTGCGCTTGCGCCCAGACCACGGCATTGAGGACCAGGCCAATAATCATGGCCATAACAGAGCAGGCGATTTGGCGACGCGTGTGGGGCGAATAATCGGTGGCGGATTGTTTTAGAGACATCGGTGCATTCCCATGGTTTTGGCTGTGTGCGAGTTGATTCTCTATCTTAGAACATCTGAGAAGTGAGTCAAACGCTGTTTTTGGGTGAGCCAAAACGACAAAAGCCAGGCTGCTTTTGGGCAGACTGACTTTCGTGCTGGGGTGAATACTCGTGCGTCTTAAGATTCGATCAGTATCCCCAAGTGATTGGCCAGCGATAAATGGGTCTTAAATCGGGCAGGTCAGGTTTTCGGTCTGGACATTCAGCGCAGCGGACACCT
>JAGYMV010000267.1 GCA_018400355.1 Wenzhouxiangella sp. | reverse complement strand
ACCGTGTCACCACTGGACCAACAAGTGCTTCGAACCGATGTCACTGGCATGCCGCTGGAATGGATCGGCTATCAAGACGCGGTCAAACTCATCGTTCTCAATCAAGTCAGCTACACCTTGGGGTCTGTGATCTACTCTTTGTGTGGTGGTCACAACGCACTGACCGGACACCGCACCAAAATTGGCGTGCACGCCATTATGGCCACGCATGGCACACACCCCAACGCGCATAAGTTTTATGATTGCTACACCCCGCCTTTGTCCAACCGGGCCTTATTTAAGCGCGACGGCAATTTGTGCATGTACTGTGGCATTAAGTTCATGACCAAAGACCTCTCCAGAGACCACGTCAAACCCTTATCGCAAGGGGGCTTGGACATGTGGACCAACGTGGTGACCTCGTGCAAGCGTTGCAACAACCACAAAGGCTCAAAAACGCCTGAGGAAGCGCGCATGCAATTGATTGCCATTCCCTTTGCGCCCACGCATGCTGAGTATGTGTATTTGCAAGGCCGCAGGATCTTATCCGACCAAATGGAATTCTTGTTGGCGCACTTCCCGCGCAACAGTCAGTTGCGGAAGCGCTTGACAAAACAAGCCCTGGCTTGCTCATAATCGTTCATGCCCAATTCAAACCCGACCTATCTGGTCGATGCCAGCGTGTATATTTTTCGAGCCTGGTTTTCGATGCCCGAAGGCTTTGCCAACCCGCAGGGTCAGCCCACCAACGCCGTCTATGGCTTCGCTCGATTTTTGTGTGAGCTTATTGAGCACACACAAACCACGCGCTTGGCCATCGCTTTTGATGAATCACTCACTCAATCATTTCGCAACGAACTCTACGCCGACTACAAAGCCAATCGAGACCCCGCCCCTGAGGACTTAAAACGCCAATTTTATTGGTGTCGGGACTTGGTCGGTACTTTGGGCATTCCGGCCTATTGGAGCGACCGCTACGAGGCCGATGATTTGTTGGCTTCTCTGGCCACACACTGCCAAACCAACCAACAAGCCGTCTGTGTGGTCACCGGCGACAAGGACTTGGCGCAATTGGTGGTGGGACCTGAGGACACGTGGTGGGATTTTGCCAGAAACCGGCGACTGGACGCGGCGGGTGTGCACGCCCATTTTGGGGTTCACCCCCACCAAATCGCTGATTTCTTAGCGCTCACCGGCGATGCGGTGGACAACATCCCCGGCATCCCGGGCATTGGCCCGAAAAGTGCCGCCGCTTTGCTCGCGCATTTTGGTGATCTGGAAAGCGTTCTCAATCGCGTCGATGAAATCGAGTGGCTCAGTCTTCGTGGTGCCAAAAGAATCGCCAATGCCCTCAAAGAACACGAACAAATCGCCCGCTTGGCCCGCAGACTCACCGGCTTGGCGCATGACATTGATTCTGTGCACGCCAATCCATTGATCGATCGGACCACCGGCTCACCCGATGGCTTGGATGCGCTGATGGATGCTTTGGGATTTGGGGTG
>JAGYMV010000266.1 GCA_018400355.1 Wenzhouxiangella sp. | reverse complement strand
AATGGGCACCCACCGCATCGGCCAATGCCTCAGCGTTTTTGAATTTGCCACCCCCAGGGCCATCGGTGCCGACAAAGTCGGTGTCGCAAAAAGAGCAGATGGCCGATGCGCGGTCTTTTTCTAGACCAGACCACAGATTGCAACCAGAAAAACGCAAGAACACGGCGGGCCGACCCGCGTTGATGCCCTCACCCTGTAGGGTATAGAACATTTCTTTGACGCTATAGACCATACCGAGTCCCCGCTTGAACCAGCCACGCGCCCTGATGGGGGCGGTGTTCGACATCCACGCCTGAGAGTGCTGGTAACACAGTCTGCATGTGGCTTTGAATGTAGTGCGCCAAGGTCAGATCATCGGCGTGCTCCAAGCCTTTGATGGCATACAAGGGGTGGTGATCGAGCTCATCAAAGACCGGCCGAAAAGCGGTTTTGACATCCCCAAAATCATAGACCCAGCCCAACACTTGATCGAGTGGGCCGGTGAGGTGCAGTCGAATATTAAACGTGTGGCCATGAATGCGCCGACGTGGGTCACCCGCCGGAGCCTCGGCCAATTGGACGGCTGCATCGAGGGTTTGTTGTTTCCATATCCTCACTTGATGGCCGTCAAACACACAACCCGCGCTTGGGGTTTCGTTGACACCAATGCTTTTGAGTGTGCTCAAACCGGTCAACTGATTCCAAAGCCACAGCGCCAAATGCTCACTGGTTGGGTTTTCGAGGCCTTTGATGTCATTGAGACAGGCCAAATGGAGCGATGGCGCCACCACAGCCCACGCCGCACGAATCTCTTCGCGGACTTGGTCGGGGCATTGGTCGGGGCCAACCACGCATTCGATTTTGACGCCAAACCCATGCCCATGCATGCGCCCACATTTGTGTCCAGCCGGCACATTGGGGAGCTGGTGGGCGGCTTCAAAATAAAACCACTGTACGACCGTGAGCCCATCGCTTTGATGAGGCAGTTGGCGCGTGAGGGCATTGGGCGCGCTTTTCAGGGTCAACCGGACAAGGTCTGAGTGGTTTAGTTGGGCAGCAAACCAGTTCAAGATGCACCGATCATCTGGCACCTCGCCCAATTGGGCGTTGAGGTCTTGATAATCGAGCGCATGACACAACCGGCTGACATCTTGGTCTAGCGCATCGGCACCATATGGGCCATTGGCGACCGCCATGAGCTCAAACCCATGGCCATGCAAGCGCGAGGCGGGGTGATGGGCCGCCAGATTGGACAGTTGTCGTGCGGCCTCAAAGGTGTGCCGTGTGACGTGAAAAGATCGATGAGTCATGCGCCCATTATCTCACTGTCTTGGTTTGGTTTTGACACAACAGCGACCACCGAGGCTGATAATGCACAGATGTTATTCAAAGCCTTGGCCAGCGGTGTGTTTTATGGGCGTTTCGCTCGCGCTTTTAGTGTGTTGGGCTATCGGCGTGCGGCCAAGGGGTTCTCAACAACGCCTTTTGATCTAACAGGCCAGCGCTG
>JAGYMV010000265.1 GCA_018400355.1 Wenzhouxiangella sp. | reverse complement strand
GAAGCGGTATCACCAGAATATGGAAAATGGCCCACATGCCACCGGGGATGAACTGAATCCACCAAGGCAAGAGCGCAATCAAAACGAAAATCAATTCGGCTGCATACAGGTTGCCAAACAACCGCAGGCCCAAAGAAAGAGGCTTGGCGATCATTTCGACCAAGTTGAGCAACAAGTTGGCTGGCCACAAGAACGGATTGGCGCCGAATGGGTGGTGCAGCATCTCTTTGCCAAAGCCGCCGAAGCCCTTCCCTTTGATGCCATAAATAATGATGATGGCCAACACCGTAAACGACAGGCCAAAGGGCCCATTGATGTCTGCCGATGGCACCACGCGGGTGTAATCAAGCCCCAACACCTTATAGCTTAAATAAGGGAGGTAATCGACTGGCACCAAATCCATGAGGTTCCACAAAAACACCCAAACGAAAATGGTGAGCGAGAGGGGGCCAATGAAGTTGCGGGGGCCGTGGAAGCTGCCTTTGACCGACTCATCGACAAAATCGACGAGCATTTCGACAAAGTTTTGTAATTTGCCTGGCACGCCCGCGGTGGCGCGGCGAGCAGCGATGGTAAAAAAGGTCAAAAAGAACACGCCCAACACAAAAGACACCACCAAGGTATCGGGATGGATGGTCCACAGACCCTCCCCATAAGAGAGGTTGGTGATGTGGTGTTTTACATATTCTGTTGGCGTCGGTATTCCAGCAGCCATCTACAACCATCCTATTGTTTTTTAGTCATTTGCCATTGGGTGCGCCACAACGCCCCCCAATAAGCCACTAAGGTCACACAATACCCGGTCAAGACCGGCCCAAACCATGGCGCAAACCAACGCGCCACCACCACAAACAAAAAGGCCGCAAGGGCCAATTTCAACATCATCGCGCGATAGAACCCGCGCACAATCTGTTCATGCTCGGCGCCCGCACTCATCGCCATCCTAAGCGCCACGGCGGCACTCAATAAGATGCCAATGCCCCCGCCCGCCAAAGCGGCCAGCGCGTGTGGTTGATCGACCAGCAAAAACCACGCCAAGCCCGCCAAACCCGCGAGAACGGCCTGAATACGCAACAGCCAGACAATGGTCTGGGCGAATTGAGCTTCGGACACTCGCGACTCCAATTGGCAAAGGCTAACGATGCGCGGCGGTTCACCGCGCATTTGCGCCCAACAAATCACGAAGATTATACCAGCCCCAGCGAGAGGCCAGCAAGAGAAAAAGGACTAACTTTGTCCTCTAAAGCGCGCCAACAAGCCATCGAGCTCGTCCAATGAGGTGTAACGAACCACCACCTGGCCCTTGCCCGAGGCTTGGTGGCGAACGCTCACAGGCGCGCACAAGGTTTCGGTGAGCTCTTGCTCCAAACGCTCCAAATCCGGTGTCTTGGCGCCACTTGACTTGGTTTTCTTCGTAGCGGGTCGCTTTTCATTGAGCCCTCGGACAATATGCTCTGTTTGTCGAACCGATAGGCCCTTGGCCACGATCTCATGGG
>JAGYMV010000264.1 GCA_018400355.1 Wenzhouxiangella sp. | reverse complement strand
AACACCAGGCTAATGGCATAGCTTTGCAAAATCTCGTTGTGGGGGCTCCAAAACGCTTGACCCCGACGCGCAAGACGGCTTTTCTCAATGCCCCAAGCGCGAACCAAACCGCCGGGCATCTCTCTGAGTGCGAACCGATAAATGGACTCCCCCATGCGCGCTGAAGCTGGGTCGTCGGGCGTGGCCACATGCTTGTGGTGCCCAAAGTTGTGCTCGACCGAGAAGTGCCCATAAAAAGGCACCGCCAAGGCCAATTTGGCCAGCCATTGATCGATTGTGGCGCGCTTGTGGCCCATTTCATGGGCGGTATTGACCGCCACACCGCCAGCGAGCCCCGCCGTCATGGCCAACACAACCCAGCCCACAGGGCTTAAATCGGCCGCCATGGCAAAGACCACCGCGCCAATCAGGGCGATGTAGTGAAGCGGGACGGTGATCCAAGTCAAGACGCGGTAATACAGGTCGTTGTCCAGCTCCCCCACCGCTTCTTCTGGGGGATTGGATGGATCCTCACCCAACCAATAATCCATCAAAGGCACACCAAAATAGCTCAACACCATCGGAATCACCAGCGTCCATTCCATGCCCGTCAGCCAATACAAAGCGATGGCGTAGAGCGGAAACAGCGGATACACCACCGAGGCCAGCCACCACAGACGCTTTTTATCCTTGTAAGTCCCCTTGAGACCCGATTCTGATACGAACGGATAGGTCCGGAACAAGGTTTGGTGCAAACGCTCAATGGCTTGATTGATCATGACAACGGTGCTCCTGTGGACTGAGTGCTCAGATCAATGATCTTTGTACAGTGTATCAACAACCTCCCCAAAGGACGATCGTTTACAATCGAATCATGACAGCGCCCTAGGGGCCGTTCAAGTACCGATAAATAGGGGTTTTGGGTCCGACATGATGGCAGTTGAGCCGACCATTGAGCCAAACGATGATGCTGAGCGTTTCTGGCATGCGGTTTTTTGTAAGCCACAGCAGGATGCCCGGGCCGAAGAAAACCTTTTAAATCAGGGGTTTGAGGTTTTTAGGCCCAAAACTCGTAACCGCCGTGTGCTCCGAGGCCGCAGGCACACGGTCATCGAGTCCTTGTTCCCCCGCTACATCTTTGTGCGCTTGGGTCGCACGGGTGAAGATTGGTCACCCATTCGATCCACCTATGGCGCTGTGGGTTTGGTTAAAGTCGGCCAAGATGTGCCCATCGTTCCAGATCCTGTGATCGAATCACTTCGCATACGTTGCTCCGAGTCAGACATCATCGACTTGGCTGGCGCCATTGATTATCGTGAAAATGAACCGATCGAGATAGTGGATGGCCCATGCGCAGGCTACCGTGCCTTATTTCAAGCCAGAACGAAAGAAGAACGGGTGATTGTCTTGTTGAAATTGCTCTCAGCCGAGCGGACCATCGAAGTGCCTGAAGAATACATCCGACGAATTTAGTCACTGGCCATTTAATGGAAACAACATGTCCACATTAACGAACTCCC
>JAGYMV010000263.1 GCA_018400355.1 Wenzhouxiangella sp. | reverse complement strand
TTGGTAACGGTTGTTGGCGGTTTTTTGGTCGCTCATGTCGATTGCCCTGCAGTCTCAGAGCGGGTGGCCCATTCAACAATGCGCACGAGATCACCCGCCCGCATTTCGCTGGGGTTTGAGGGGACGACTCGATCGCCCACTTCCAAGCCAGAAACCACCTCGCGCCATGCGCCGCGGCTGATGCCCAACTCCACCTCGCGTCTTTGCAGGGTCATGTCGTCATCAATCACCATGACATACGCCTCGCCATTGACCTCAGCCACGGAGATCGCTGGAATGGCGAGCACGTCTTCATACGACTCCACCAACAAATTCACGCGGGCCAGATAACCGGGCCGAATCGGCAAGCCTTCTTCATTGGGAATCTCAATCTCAACGGTGATCAGGCGGCTGTTGACATCAGCAGCCGGAAAAATGCGCCGAATCTGGCCTTGGATCGGTGCTTGTGTGCGAATCGCATCGATGCTGACATCCACCACTTGACCTTCTTGGAGTTGACCCACGTCGAGCTCAGAAATACCCAGCCGAACCACCAGGCTCGATAAATCGGCAATGGAAAACAAGGCCCCGTGGCGGGCGACTGCTTCACCTGGCTCGATCATGCGATCGACCACCGTGCCGGTGACGGTGGAGGCGACTTGACCAAAGTCCACGCGCGTTTGCCACAACTCCACATCAGACCGGGCCACGTCGAGTTCTGCCCGTGCGGTCTGAAAACTCGCCTCATCCACGTAGTCTTTGGCTTTGAGTTGTTCAAAGCGGGCAAAGTTGGCTTCCCGTTCTTCCAGTCGGGCTTTGGCGCGGGCCAATTCGGCGCGTTGCTCCCGCACATCGATCTGGGCCAAGATTTGGCCTTGGGTCACCACATCACCCTCTTCGACCGCCACTTGAGTGACCACCCCATCGGTTCTGGCGGCCAGTTCGATGGTCCGAAGCGCCTCGACGGGGTTGGACACGCTAATCGACCGAGACAGATCTTGTCGCTCCACGGAAGATGACAACACGGGAATGGCCATGGGTGTGCGCCCTGCCCCACCGCGTTGGCCTTGAGGCGATTCGTTGGAACAGGCGGCCAACAGCGCCACCACCACAACCACCAAGCCCAGCGCTCGTTTGATTGGGTGTGCTTGCCGAGTTGTGTTGGAGATTGTGGTCAATGCGCTGTCCTTGATTGATTCGATCTTTTATGTGTTCAAGATCAGATGAGTCTGGTGGCTGTTGGTTCCATGGCTATTGGTTCCATGGCGATCAGGCCAAAAACCAAAGTCACATGACCGAAAGCTTATTATGACCGAAGTGAGCCCCATGACAACGCATGTGGGGCTCAATCAAGCAACGTGGGGCAAATCTTCGTGGGTTTGCGGGGAGAGACGTTTGAGAATGGCGGAACGGTCGGCGCAATGAATGAGCTCAATCGTGCCATCGAAGTGTTCGATCAAAGCGGTGCAGCTTTCCACCCAATCGCCGCAGTTGAGATAGTCGATGCCATCGATGTGACTGATCTCCGGGCGAT
>JAGYMV010000262.1 GCA_018400355.1 Wenzhouxiangella sp. | reverse complement strand
GCCCCAGCTCCCTGACCGTTAACGGGTGAAGGCGGATGGTCTGGTGGGTGGGTGTCAGCCCGCTTTTGCGGTGGCTGATCTCCACCTGTGTTTGGCCGAGCTTTTGTCGCAAGGTGCGTTTGCCCACGCCCACCGGCCCTGTCAGGTGCAAACGGCGGTCATTGGGCCATTGCGCCAGCCTGTCGCGTAAAGCCCTTTTGATGTGGGGTTGGGGCTGTTTCATGCGCACACTTGGGTCCATGGGCGGCCAGTATTGGCCCTGCGAATTGAATGGCCACCACAATAGCACAAAATATAGGCGTAAATATTGTACTAATTAGAGGGGTTTTGCCCATTCATGTGGCCAAATCGAGTCTGGCCACTTGAATCCAGAGGCCAAGCGCCCCCATCTATTAGAGCAATGAGGACACAATGTTTGGAGTCAAACCATGCGAATGGATAAATTAACCGCCCGATTGGGCCAAGCGCTTGCAGACGCCGAGAGCATCGCGGTTCGAATGGACCACGCCATGCTCGAGCCCGAGCATTTGATGGTTGCACTGCTCGATCAAGACGGCGGCGGGATCAGAGCACTGTTGAGCCAAGCAGGCGTGCAGGTCAATGCGTTTCGCTCGTCATTGGGCGAGGCACTCGAGCAAATGCCGACCGTCAAAGGGCAGGCCGGTCAGGTGAATGTGTCGAATGATTTTGGGCGTGTGCTGAATTTGATGGACAAGATCGCCAACCAACGCGGCGATGCTTTTATCGCCTCAGAGATCTTTTTGTTGGCGGTACTTGAGGCCAAAGTGCGCTTGGCGGACTTAATGGTTCAAGCCGGTGCTGAGAAAAGCCGCATTGAGACGGCCATCGATGCGGTCCGTGGCGGTGAGGCGGTCGATGACCCCAACGCCGAGTCGGGCCGAGAGGCATTGAAAAAATACACCATCGATCTGACCGAAAAAGCCGAGCAGTCTCGGCTGGATCCAGTGATTGGGCGCGATGAAGAAATTCGTCGGACCATTCAGGTGTTGCAGCGCCGCACCAAAAACAACCCCGTTCTGATCGGCGAGCCTGGAGTCGGTAAGACCGCGATTGTGGAGGGGCTGGCCCAGCGCATCATCAATGGAGAGGTGCCTGAGGGTTTGCGCAACAAACGGGTGTTGTCATTGGACATGGGCGCGCTCATTGCTGGGGCGAAATTCAGGGGCGAGTTTGAAGAGCGTTTGAAAGCGGTCTTAAACGATCTCAAAAAACAAGAAGGCCAGGTGATCTTATTTATCGATGAGATCCACACCATGGTCGGTGCGGGTAAGGCCGAAGGCTCTATGGATGCCGGCAACATGTTAAAACCCGCCTTGGCACGGGGTGATCTCCACTGCGTGGGCGCCACCACCCTCAATGAATACCGAGAAAACATCGAAAAAGACGCGGCACTCGAGCGACGTTTCCAAAAAGTGCTGGTCGGCGAGCCTTCGGTGGAAGACACCATCGCCATTTTGCGGGGCTTGCAAGAACGCTACGAGGTCCACCACGGGGTGGACATCAC
>JAGYMV010000261.1 GCA_018400355.1 Wenzhouxiangella sp. | reverse complement strand
CCAAGGGGTGGATCCGGACCAACTCCATCGGGTGGTGGCGATTTCTTCAGGGGCTTTGGATTCCTTGCCGCACAACGGCTATGTGGTCACCACCATTCGAGCGATTTGTAAAGAAACGCACGCCGCGGCTTACGCGCCGATGGGGGCCTTGACGGTGGTTGTGCCTTTGGTGGGTTTGTTGCTGTGTTTGGGGCTGTTTGCGATTGGGTTTTAAGAGCCAATCCAGACATTGATTTAGAGCATCGGCCAAGAGGGCAACTGCACCACGCGACCATACAACCATTCGGTGTTGGGCAGCGCGGAACGCGGCGATCTTTGATGGGCTCGTGAAAGATGCAAGGGTTCCCACAATGGCCGGGTGAGCACACCCAGTCGATGCGTTGATTGAATAAACTCACTGGCCTGATCGGTCTGATCAAACACCACGGCCATGATCCAATCGTTGCTTGTGGCGTGCTCGACCGCTTGAATGAAGCGAACGCCTCTCATTGATCCCATGGCCGATTGATACCGCTCAGCCAGCGTCCGCTTGCTCGCTTGAATCTCGCCCAATTTTTGCCATTGCGCCAAGCCCACACTCGCGTTCAATGTGGGCATGCCGTAGTTGTACCCCACCTCATCGAATTTGGCTTCATAGGCATGCGGCACCTTGGCCACGCGCGACAGATGCCTGGCTCGATCGGCGAGTGCTTGGTCGTTCGTGAGCAACACCCCACCACTGCCGGTGGTGATGAGTTTGTTGGCATTGAAACTCACCACACCGACATCGCCAAACGAACCACACAGTTTTGTGCCCTGCTGACTTGAAAACCCACTGCCCAGGGCCTCGGCGGCGTCTTCAATCAATGGCAAGCTGGCCGCACCACATAGACTTTGGATCTCTTCGATGCGACACGGCAGCCCCAAGACGTGCACCGGCAAGCAGGCCGCGACCCGCTGGCCAGTGGCCCGGTGATAGAGCCCATCGTCGCGACGCTCACACTCGGTTTCGATGAAGGTGGCCAACGCCTGTGCGCTCATGCCCATGGTGTCTGTGTCCACATCAATAAAGTGGGGCTTGGCACCGACGTAGCGAATGGCGTTGACCGGTGCAATGAACGTATTGGCTTGGGTGATCACCAAATCCTCATGCCCCACGCCCAAACACTCAAGACTCAGATGCAATGCGGCCGTGGCATGAATGGTGGCCACCGCGTGTTCGACGCCAACAAACGCCGCTAGGGTTTTTTCAAACTCAGAGACCGGCTCGCCACCCATGGCGACCCAACCACTGGCCAAGACATCACTGAGCGCTTGGACCTCGCTTTGATCAAAGCTGGGGCGATACAACTCAATTGGCTGATCGGTCTGATAAAAATCCCGACAGACCGAGACAATGGCTTGGGCGATGTCGCCGGTCGAATCGCTCACCAGCGCTTTATGATCCCGCCTGCTCGGCCAAGTGACGCTCCCATTGAAGTGCAGAAGCCACAATGCCCTCGATGTCGTTGTATTGAGGTTGCCAATTGAGCGTTTCGCGAATCAAATCTGCT
>JAGYMV010000260.1 GCA_018400355.1 Wenzhouxiangella sp. | reverse complement strand
AGACCCTCAAAGACATTGCCCAGCACGTCCACGGCATTGATGTCATCATCGGCCACCCAAGAGCCCAAGGAAATCAACGCTTTAACTCGGCCTCATGGTTGCGCGATGGTCAAGTGATTGGATGCTATGACAAATGGGATCTGCCCAACTATGCCGTGTTTGATGAGCGGCGTTATTTTGTTCCAGGCGATCAGCCGCTGGTGATCGAGGTCTCGGGTGTGCGAGTGGGTGTCTTGATCTGTGAAGACACCTGGACACCCGAAGCGGCCCAAGCCGCGAAACAGGCCGGTGCTCAGTTGCTTGTATCAGCCAATGCCTCTCCGTATTACCAGCACAAACACCAAGACCGTGCCGACGTCTTGAAGCAACGTCATCAAGAAACGGGCTTGCCCTTGCTGTATCTCAATTGCGTGGGCGGACAAGATGAGTTGGTGTTTGATGGCCATTCATTGGCGATTGATGGTCAGGGTGCACTCTCACCACCTGCACTGTTATGCCAAGAAGTGTTGTTGGTCGTTGAGTTTGATGTGCAATCAGGACAGCTTGACTATATCCAATGGCCAGCAGGGGAAACAGCAGACTGCCCGGTGGTCTATGAAGTCCTCACCTGTGGCCTTCGTGACTACGCTCGGAAAAATAAGTTTGAATCGGTTGTGTTGGGGTTGTCTGGCGGTATTGATTCGGCCTTGTGTGCTGCTTTGGCAGCCGACGCGCTGGGCCCTGAGAACGTGCTGGCTGTGATGATGCCATCACGCCACACCGCGGAGCTGTCATTGATTTTGGCCACCGAACAAATCAACGCACTTGGTTTGCGGCATGAAACCATCTCGATTGAGCCGATCTATCAAGCCATGATCCATCAGTTGGCTGAGGTTTTTGCGGGTCGTCGTGAGAATTTCACGGAAGAAAATCTTCAAGCAAGAGCACGCGGAAATCTGGTGATGGCCCTATCCAACAAGTTTGGGCATTTGCCTTTGGCGACGAGCAACAAAAGCGAATTGGCCACGGGTTATTCGACCATCTATGGTGATATGTGTGGTGGGTTTAGCCCCATCAAAGACTGCTTGAAAGCCATGGTCTATGCCTTGTCCAATTACAGAAATACCCGATCAAATGCCATCCCTCAGGGTGTCATTGACCGGCCACCTTCAGCAGAACTGGCCCCGGGTCAGCTCGATCAAGACAGACTGCCACCTTATCCAGTGCTCGATGAAATCATCACGCGTTATGTGGAACTCGACCAGCCCATCGGCGAGATCGTCGCAGCAGGTTTTGAAGAGGGCGTGGTTCGGCAGGTCGCTGGCATGGTGTTGGGTGCCGAGTACAAAAGGCGCCAAGGCGCACCTGGCCCAAGAATCACCCGTCGTGCTTTTGGGCGAGACCGGCGCTATCCCATCACGTCTGGATGGCGCGACAGCGGGCTTCATGAGGACACATGAGCAAGACGCCTCAACAAGAAAAAGTTGAGGCGGCATTGGGCTGCATTGTCAGAGCCTTCGAAGATTACAACGCCAGCTTTTCAGATATTACCC
>JAGYMV010000026.1 GCA_018400355.1 Wenzhouxiangella sp. | reverse complement strand
AACAGCAAAAACGGCAACAACAGTTCCGCATCCAACAATTCGTTGTTGGCTTGCAAATCCTTCATGTCATCGATGGTGACATCACCCGCTTCAACCAAATCCTCAAGGACTCGATCAATGCGGCCCATGCGGAGATCGGCATAGCTTGTATTGAGGTAATACAAACCGTTCCCACCGGGGCGCAATTGATTGAGGGGGTTGCCATCGAGCGTGGTGCCGACTGGGTCATTGTTGGCGTTGGCCACATAGCCCCATGGTGGGTTTTTAACCTGTGGCATTTCTTCTCTGGGAATCAAAGCATACGGTGTCGCCTGCCCTTCTTGAGGCGCATCGGTGATCAACCACTCGTGGTTTAGCGCACCCGAGCCATCGCGGATGAACCAAGGCGGTATGCCGCCCGCGGGTGCCAATTCATTCTGGAGATCAGCCCGCAAAGGCATCTCGCCGCCAATGTAGTAGGCAATGTTGCCATCCACATCCACATACAAGAAGTTTTGCGAGCCAAACGCAAAATCACGCAGGCCGACTTCAAAGTCCTCTAAGCTGTCAGCACGCGACCAAGCCCGGAATGTTGATAGCTCAAACGTGGGACCCCAACCCGTGTATTGAACACTCAGCCCAGAATCCCCCATCAACTCGACGATTGGGCCAAAGTTTCTACGAGGCACAATGAAGGTGATCCCGCCGCTGTCATAGCCGACATTGGCTCGCACCACATTGTCTGGGCTCTCATCGCCCGGCACATTCACGAAATAGCTTTGGAAGGCGTAAAGAATGCGCTCTCTTTTCCCTTTGTGAACCGTGTGCGTTGGAAGACCAAAGTTGTTGACCAACAAAGGATCTTGGAACACATCGGTGACATCCAAGCGATTGACCGTTGAGCCCCAACACATGTGCAAGTTACAGCCCTGAGCATTCACTGGCGCGCCAGGAAAGACGACGCCACTGACCGCCAGCTCCTCATCGCGCACCACCGTATTCTCATTCATGAAAATGGGTGGAATGTCCAAGCCCAAGTGTGGGTCATTGGCGAACAATGGGTAACCCGATTCGGTGTGTTCTCCAGAAACAGCCCACCAGTTACTCCCAAAGTCCCGAGTCTCACTCAGAAAAGGCAGGTTCGCCACAGAGTCTCTGTAGTTTTTCGCCATCTCCAAGAGCTTGGCATCCACCTTTGGCATGGCTTGCGTGTTCAACTCACCAAAGACGGTCTCAAGATTCATGCCCTTGGGGATGTCTTTGCTTGATGCCTCCACACCATCGGTTTGGGCCATCTTTTGTGCGCCACTGGCATCTTCAGGAATGATGATGCCCGCAGTCTCAAAGAAATCAGGAATGCTGACGCGTCCATCGACAGGGACTGAGATATTGAGGTCTTCAAGAAACAAAGCCGTTCCATCAAACCCCGCCGCTTCTCCAACGGCTTGATAGGTACCAATCCGAATGGTGTTGCCAATATCAGACAAACTCGAATCGAAAGACAACTGGAACGCCAATAGCTTACCGATCACCAACGAATCCACACCGGACCAAGGCTCGGCCATGGTGAGCTCCAAGGCGCCATATTCAGGCGGCAGTGGATTGGTGGCCAAGTAGTGATTGACCCCATCGGTATAAGACTTGACCCAAGCCAATTCTTTTGCGGTCAGCTCGGTGTAGGAAGACCATGCCGCTCGCCGCAAGCCTAAGGTGCGCAAAGTCACATCGTTGCTTAAAGCCGCTTGCCCAAAAAGCTCACCCAATGTGCCACTCGCGACTCGGCGCAAGTAATCCATCTGGAAGAAACGGTCTCTGGCGTGCAAATAACCTTGCACAAAACTCACATCGGTTTCTGTTTCTCCCACAATGGTTGGAATGCCGTTGGCATCTGTATAGACACTGACCTCGCTACTGAGCGCTGGTGATTCGATCGTCGTTTGCGCCTGAGCCAATGGCAGCCCAAAAACGAGCATGGCTGAAAGAAGTGTTTTCTTCATGTTAAATCTCCTACCCCGCGTGATGCGATTTTATTGAGGATGAGCCGCTTATCTTGCGACCTTGTATTTGGTTCTTTTGTCCTGATTATGACACAAACCCCAACCCCTGTTCCAAGGGCCTAGAGCTCGGTCCGAACATCCAGCAATTCTGGGAAAAACTCCAGCTCCAAGGCTTTTTTCAAGAAACCCACCCCCGATGAACCGCCGGTTCCCCGCCGAAAACCAATGATCCGCTCCACCGTTTTCATGTGTCGGAAACGCCACAACTGAAAAGACTCTTCCACATCGATCAAGCGCTCACACAACGCGTATTCAGCCCAATAGGTTTGCGGGGCTTGATAGATCTTGACAAACACAGGCACCAGATCGGGGTGTCGCTCATAAGGCATCGACCAGTCTCGTTGCAAGCAACCTTCTGGCACCGCATGGCCCGAACGCCCCAAGAATTGCAAAAACTCATCGTATAGACTCGGGGCATGCAAGGCCACCATCAACGCTTCATGGGCTGCAGGTTGGTGCTTGAAGACCGCTGGGATGCGGTCATTCTTATTGCCCAACAAAAACTCAACCAGGCGGTATTGGAAAGATTGAAAACCAGAGGCCTGACCCAACACGCCACGAAACTGCATGTATTCGCTTGGGGTCAAAGTCTCTAATACGCCCCACTGATTAAAAAGCTGTTGTTGCACCAGCTTCACCCGCGCCAAAATCTTCATGCAGGGGTCGGGCTGGTCATTGGCCAAATGCGCCATGGCCGCTTGTAACTCATGGATGATCAACTTGAACCAAAGCTCAGAGGTTTGGTGCTGGATGATGAACAACAGCTCATCGTGGTGTGCCGGGTCGCTCAACGGCTTTTGGGCACTCAGGATCTGTTCGAGCCCCAAATACCCCCCATAATCGAGCCGATCAGAAAAATCGGTATGAATATCAGGCTCTAAGTCTCTCTCAGTCATGGCCAAGGGCCTCCTTAAGGGCTTTGTTCAATGGATATAGGGCCAGTGTATCGCTTTTTGGGGATTTCAAAGCCAGTCGGTGGGGGCGTATAATCAGCCATTGATTATTTCTTTACAGGTTCATTCGATGACCGATCGCTCCAATACTTTCAAAGTTGACTACTTCCAGTTCTTAGGCGTCGACGGGAATCTGGTCCAAGGCGTCAAAGTGCCCGCCTTGGCCAAAGACCTCGATCGCTTGAAAACGCTCTACAAGCTCATGGTCAAAACCCGTTTGTTTGACAAAAAAGCGGTGGCTTTGCAGCGAACCGGCAAGCTTGGGACCTATGCCTCATCGCTTGGCCATGAAGCTGCGCATGTGGCCATCGGCGCTGCCATGAAAAAAGAAGATTGCTTCGCGCCCATGTACCGAGAATATGGCGCGCAATTTTACCGTGGTGTTGAGATGAGTGATGTGCTCCTCTACTGGGGTGGTGATGAGCGTGGCAATGATTTTAAAAACGCAGGCCATGATTTTTCATGGTGCGTTCCAATTGCCACTCAGTGTCTGCATGCAGCGGGCGCCGCTTTGGCATTCAAACTCCGCAAAGAAGCCCGCGTGGCGGTGAGCGTTGTGGGCGATGGTGGCAGCTCCAAGGGTGATTTTCTAGAAGCGATCAATGCCGCCAGTGCTTATCAATTGCCCCTGGTCTTGATCATCATGAACAACCAATGGGCGATATCCGTCCCCCGCTCCAGCCAAAACCAAGCCGCCACTTTGGCCCAGAAAGGCATCGCTGGAGGGCTGACCAGCATCCAGGTGGACGGCAACGATTTGATTGCTTGCTTATGGGCCATGGAAGAAGCGATTGAAGCGGCGCGCGCGGGCAAGGGTTCTGTCGTCATCGAGATGATGACCTATCGTTTGTCCGACCACACCACAGCCGATGATGCCACGCGCTATCGCCCAGACGATGAAGTCAAAGCGGCCTGGGATCGCGAGCCGATGATCCGTTTGCGCCGTTATTTGACCCAATCGGGTGCGTGGGACGATGCCCAAGAAGAGGCGTGGGTGGCCGAGGCCAGTGCTGAGGTTCAAGCAGCAGTTGACCACTACATCGATCAAGTCGAGAACAACCCGCAACCCGTGACAGCGATGTTTGATTACATGTTCAAAGAATTGCCCCATGATTTGGTGGAACAACGCGCATATGCCGAACGCTACCCAGAAGATGGAGGGCACCACTGATGTCTGAGATTACTCTCATCGAAGGGGTGACCCTGGCACTGGCCCGCGCGCTAGAAGAAGACCCAAGTGTGGTTGTCCTGGGCGAGGATGTGGGCGTCAACGGGGGCGTTTTTCGGGCTACAGCTGGCCTGCAGGCCCGCTTTGGCGGTGACCGCGTACTGGACACCCCACTGGCTGAGGTGATGATCGCCGGCATGAGCGTTGGCATGGCCGCACAAGGCATGAAGCCCATTGCAGAAGCGCAGTTTTGTGGGTTCAGCATGCCCATGATCGATCACATCATGTGCCACGCTGGTCGCATGAGAAACAGAACCCGCGGCCGGCTCAGTTGCCCAATGGTGTTGAGGTTCCCTAGTGGTGGTGGCATCCACGCCCCAGAACACCATTCAGAAAGCCCAGAGGCCTTGTTTGCGCACATGCCAGGCATTCGGGTGGTCATCCCCTCCTCGCCTGCGCGCGCTTATGGCCTGTTACTCGCGGCCATCCGAGATCCAGATCCTGTGATTTTCATGGAGCCCAAACGAATTTATCGTTGGCAGAAAGAAGAAGTCATTGACGATGGCGAGGAACTGCCACTCGATGTGTGCTTTACCCTAAGAGACGGCGCTGACATCACCCTGGTGAGCTGGGGCGCGATGATCAAAGAAACTTTGGCGGCTGCCGATGAGTTGGCGGGTCGTGGCATTCAAGCAGAAGTCATTGATGTGGCCACCATCTCTCCATTGGACATGGACACCATCATCGAGTCTGTGGGGCGGACTGGGCGCTGCGTCATCATCCAAGAGGCACCCAAGCATTGTGGCGTGGCCAGCGAAATTGCCGCTGGATTGGCGGACGCGGGTTTGTTTAGCCTTCTGGCCCCGGTCAAGCGGGTTTGTGGCTATGACACCATCATGCCGCTGTACCGCAACGAAATGAAATATATGCCGAGTGTGCGCCGCATCCTCGATGCCATAGATGCTGTGTTGGAGGTTTCATGAAAACGTTTCATCTGCCTGATTTGGGCGAAGGCTTGCCCGATGCTGAGATCGTCGAGTGGTTGGTTAAAGAAGGCGATGAGGTCACCCTTGATCAGCCGATGATCTCGATGGAAACGGCCAAGGCGATTGTTGAGGTGCCCAGTCCTTTTACTGGCCGCATCGTGCGCTTCCATGGCCAAGCGGGAGACGTGATTAAAACAGGCGCACCGCTGGCGGAGTTTGAAGTCGCTGGAGAGGACAACGCCTCAGCCAAGCCAAAGGAAAAGCCAAGCCAGCCTGGCACGCCATCCGGCGAAACATCGAAAAAAAGAGATGACAGCGGCACCGTGGTGGGGAATGTTGAAGCAGGCAACGAGGTCTTGCAAGAGCATCTATCGAGTGTCGGCGAGTTCAAAATGACGCCGGCCGTTAGAGCCTTGGCAAAGAAACTCAAAGTGGATCCCGCCCATTGCACACCCAGTGGCAAAGGGGGCGTGATCACGGCCGCCGATGTCAAAAAAGCCGCGGCAGATGGACCAAAAGCCACACCCGCGACAGCAAAAACCAGCAGACCAAGCGCCGTTCAACCCTCGCCAACCCAAGCCACTGGCGAGTGGGAGCCTTTGCGAGGCACCCGCAGAACCATGGCCCGTGCCATGAGCGAATCTCATCAACAAGTGGTCCCCACCACCTTGATGGATGATGCCGACATTCAAGCCTGGGCCAGCGACGAAGACATCACCGCTCGGTTGATTCGGGCATTGTGGGCGGGCGCGCAGGTTGAACCCGGTTTGAACGCTTGGTTCGACGGAGACAATGGCGTTCGCATGGTACACAAATCCATGCACGTGGGTGTCGCGGTTGATACGCCTGAAGGCCTTTTGGTGGCCGCCCTTCGAGACGTCAACCAAAAAGACCGGAGCGCGCTTCGTCAAGACATCAATCGATTGCGGGACAACGCCACCAACCGAAGCATTCCCGCCGATGAGCTCAAGGACTACACCATCGTCTTATCCAACTTTGGCAAATTCGCGGGTCGCTACGCCACGCCAGTGATCACCCCACCCTGCGTGACGATTGTCGCAGCGGGGAAGCTACGCCATGAAGTGGTGCCTGTCTTGGGTGGTGTGGAAGTTCATCGCATGATGCCTTTGTCTCTGACCTTTGATCACAGAGCCTGCACTGGAGGCGAAGCCGCCAGATTCTTGCAAGCCATGCTCAAAGATCTTGCTTTGCCGCACTAGAGCGGGTCGAGATGAATGCCAAAGAGCTCTTGGCAGGCGACCTCCCACCGCTGGTGATTGGCGCCTGTGAGTGGGTGGCATTACCGGCCTTGGGTATCGCGGCTGTTCGCGCACGCGTGGATACGGGTGCGAGATCCTGTGCCCTACACGCCAGCGACCAGACTTTGTTCAAAAGAGCTGGCCAAGACTGGGTGTCTTTTCAAGTTCATATGGGCTTTGAGCGGGCGAAGCGTTCTATCTCGTGTGAGGCGCAGTTGCTGGACATGCGCCGAGTGAAAAACACCTCGGGAGACATCGAGGAGCGCTTCACCATTCACACCCCCATCGTGATTGGCTCGCATCGCTGGAATGTGGACATTACCCTCACCAACCGTGAGCGAATGCGTTACCGTATGCTTTTGGGTCGTGCTGCCATGAAAGACCACGCCATTGTCTACCCAGCACGGACATTCTTGCAGGGCAAGCCCGACCCTCAAACCATACAAGGTTCATAGCATGCGCATTGCCATTTTGTCTCGCAGTCAAAGCATCTACTCGACCAGACGCCTGGTTGAGGCTGCCGAAGCCCGTGGGCACGAGGTGCGCGTGGTCGACACTTTACGCTGTTATATGAACATCGCATCGGCCCGACCCACCATCCATTACCGTGGCGAACAGCTCGAACCTTTTGATGCGGTCATCCCAAGAATTGGTGCATCCATCACTTTCTATGGCACCGCTGTCCTTCGTCAGTTTGAGATGATTGGCACCTTCCCACTCAACGAATCGGTGGCCGTGACCCGATCGCGGGACAAACTTCGTTCACTGCAACTCCTTGCCCGTCGTGGCATCGGCATGCCGGTCACCGGGTTTGCCCGCGCACCCGATGACATTGGTGATGTGATCGAGATGGTGGGTGGTGCGCCTTTGGTGGTCAAGTTACTTGAGGGCACTCAAGGTATTGGTGTGGTGTTGTGCGAGACCCGCAAGGCGGCTGAAAGTGTGCTGGAAGCCTTCATGGGGCTGAACGTATCCATCATGGTCCAGGAATACATCAAAGAAGCTGGTGGCGCTGACATCCGCTGCTTTGTGGTCGGTGACAAGGTCGTGGCAGCGATTAAGCGCCAAGCTTTGCCGGGTGAGTTTCGGTCCAACCTGCACCGCGGTGGCACCGCCGAGGTGGTAAAAATCACCCCACAAGAACGTGCGGTGGCCACACGGGCAGCGCGCATCATGGGACTCAACGTGGCTGGGGTCGACATCCTTCGCTCCAACCATGGCCCACTGGTGATGGAAGTGAATTCTTCCCCTGGACTTGAGGGGATTGAAGGGGCCACCAGCAAAAACGTGGCCGATTTGATTATTGAGTTTTTAGAGAAAAACGCACGCAAAGACCGCACTCGGACCCGCGGAAAAGGCTAGACCTGGTCTAAGTCTTGGTTGGTGCGGCCTTTATGGAGCCAACGACCGAATCCCAACCGCTTCTCGCAACGAGGCCATCAAAGGTTCGGCCAAGGACCGCGCGCGTTTGGCGCCGGCTTGTAAGATCTCTTCGACTTTTTCGGGTTGGGCGATCAAGGCCTCATAACGGGCCCGTGGCTCTGCCAATTCGGCGTTGATTAATTCAAACACCTGTTGCTTGGCCTCGCCCCAAGAGATCCCATCGATGTAGGCTTGGCGCATGCCGGCTCTTTGCTCAGCATTCGCAAACGCACAGTAAATTGAGTAAAGCGCTGAGTCATCGGGGTCTTTGGGCTCACCGGGCTCGAGAGAATTGGTCTTGATCCGCATGATGGCTTTTCGCAATGCTTTCTCTGGGAGCCACAGAGGAATGGTGTTGTCATAGCTTTTAGACATTTTGCGACCGTCTGTGCCGGGCAGTGTGGCGACATGATCATCGACCTGCCCTTCGGGCATGACAAAGTATTCGCCGTATCGGTGGTTGAATCGCCCTGCGATGTCTCTGGCCATTTCCAAATGCTGGAGTTGATCGCGTCCAACGGGAACCACCGAGGCATTGAACATCAAAATATCAGCCGCCATCAACACCACACC
>JAGYMV010000259.1 GCA_018400355.1 Wenzhouxiangella sp. | reverse complement strand
CAATCTTGCACGACACCATCGAAGACACCCCCATCAAACGAGAAGACCTCGTCGAAAACTTTGGCGAAGACGTGGCCAAGCTGGTCGACGGGGTGACCAAGCTCGATAAGATGAAATACCGCACCCGCCTTGAGGCCGATGCAGAAAGTTTTAGAAAACTGCTGCTGGCCATGAGCCGCGATTTGCGGGTGATCTTCATTAAGCTCGCCGACCGCTTGCACAACATGCGAACGATTGATGCCATGTCAGCCACAGCGCGCTCTAGAATCTCAGGTGAGACGCTCGATATTTATGCGCCCATCGCGGGTCGGTTGGGCATGAACCAACTCAAAGAAGAACTCGAAGCGCTCGGTTTTGCCAACCGCTACCCCACGCGTGCTCGGGTGATTGCAGATCGTGTGGCCAAAGTCGCCAGCAACCGCCAAGAGGTGATCGATACCGTCACCAAGGCCTTGAAAAAGCGCTTGGGTGAGGCGGGCATTCCAGCACGGGTCGAGGGAAGAACCAAATCGCCTTACAGCATTTACACCAAAATGCGCGATAAAAGCTTGGGCTATGAGCAGGTCATGGATTTGTTCGCTTTTCGCATCGTGACCCAATCTGAAAAGCATTGCTACCAAGCGCTTGGTGTGGCGCACGCGCTGTATAAGCCCAAGCCCAACAGTTTCAAGGATTATGTGGCGGTACCCAAATCCAATGGCTATCAATCGCTGCACACCATTCTCAACTCACCCTTTGATGCGCCGATTGAGATACAGATTCGCACCGAAGAGATGGATCTGGTCGCTGAAAAAGGTGCGGCTGCGCACTGGATGTATAAGTCCACGCCCGACCGGTCCACCGCGGTCCGCGCCCGCGAGTGGTTGCTCAAACTGGTTGAAACCCAATCGCGGGCATCTGATTCCACCGATTTTCTGGACTCGGCCAAATCCGATCTGTTCCCCGATGAGATATTTGTCTTCACGCCCCGCGGCAAAATCATTGATCTTCGGGCCGAGGCCACCGCTTTGGACTTTGCCTACGCCATCCACACCGATGTGGGTCACCGCGCGGCCAGAGCGTTGATCGACAAACAAAACCTGCCGCTCAACACGCGTCTAGAAAACGGCCAAACGGTGGAGATCTTGACCGACCCCAACGCCAGCCCGCAAGCCGAATCGTTGAGTTTTGTGGTGACCCCCAGGGCCCGAACCGCCATCCGCTCGCACTTGAAAAACCTAGAGACCGCCGATTCGGCCAAGATTGGTGATCGGCTGCTGGATCAAGCGTTGGAGCGGCGTGGGCACTCGCTTGAATCGATCTCGGAGAGGCGTTTGGCGCGTTATCTAAAAAAATTGGGTCTCGAGCAGTTGGAAGACCTGTTGGTGTTGATCGCCCGAGGCGATATGTTGGCCGGTTCGGTGGCCAACAAATTGCTCTCACTGACGCAACGCCGGCAAAGTGGGGCAGAGACCTCGACCGCGCTCAGCATCGGTGGCGGTGAGGGCAGTGCCATCACCTATGCCGCCTGTTGCGGTCCCATTCCTGGCGACCAAATCATG
>JAGYMV010000258.1 GCA_018400355.1 Wenzhouxiangella sp. | reverse complement strand
TAGGAGACCTCAATCAGCGTCCCGCCGGTGAAGTCCAGACCAAAGTTGATTCCACGAACCACCAACGACCCAATGCTCAGCACAATCAAGAGTACAGACAAGGCAAGGGCCATCTTGCGCTGGCCCATGAAGTTGATGTTTGTATTGGCTTTAACAATATCCATAAGGTGTCCTTAAATCGCCAGTGCTTTAACGCGCTTGCGACGGCCATAAATCAAATTAACAATGCCGCGGGTGCCGAGAATGGCTGTGAACATCGATGTCACAATGCCCAAACTCAAAGTCACGGCGAAGCCCTTCACTGGACCACTACCAAACATAAACAACACAATGGCGGCAATGAGTGTGGTGACGTTGGCATCGGCAATGGTTGAGAAAGCTTTCTCATAGCCAGCCCGAATCGCGGCTTGGGGCGTATTACCGAGCCGGAGTTCTTCTTTGATCCGCTCAAAAATCAAGACATTGGCATCCACCGCCATACCGACGGTCAATACAATACCGGCAATCCCTGGTAACGTCAGGGTCGCGCCCAACATGGAGAGCAGTGCCACAATGAGTACTAGGTTCGCGGTCAATGCGACGTTGGCAATCAAACCAAATACTTTGTAATAAATCAGCATCACGACCAAGACGAGCGCGAAACCAATCATCACAGACTGGAAGCCTTGATCAATGTTGTCCTGACCCAAGCTCGGTCCCACAGTTCGCTCTTCGACAATCTGCATGGGTGCGGCCAACGCACCAGCCCTAAGCAGCATGGCGAGCTGCGTGGCCTCGGTTGCATTGCCCAGACCCGTTGTCTGGAAACGTCGGCCAAATGGCTCTCGAGTGACCGCAGCTGAGATCACTTCTTCCACCCGCCGGGTGGTTCGGACCTCTTCGCCATCCACCATTTCAACTTCTGGGCGGTGTTCAATGAACACAACCGCCATGCGGTTTCCAACATTTTCGCTGGTGTGCTCGAGCATGCGGCGTGCGCCCACCCCATCGAGGGTGACCACCACATTGGGCTGACCGCTTTGTTGGTCAAAGCCTGCTGCCGCACCCACCAAGTTGTCCCCTGAGGCAATCACAGTGCGTGACAACAAAATAGGCTCACCTTGGCGGTCGAAATACAGTCTCGACTGAGGCGGAACTCGACCTGTGCGCTGTGCCTCATACGGATCGTTTTGTTCGTCAACACCCCGATACTCAACCGTGGCGGTTGAGCCCAGCACGCGCTTGGCTTCGGCGGTGTCTTGGACACCAGGCAACTGCACAACAATGCGGTTGGCGCCTTGTTGTTGAATGATGGGCTCAGAAACACCCAGCTCATTCACGCGGTTTCTCAATGTGGTGATGTTTTGTTGCAAGGCCGTTTGTTGGAGCTCTTGCAAGATGGTCTCATCGATCACCGCACGGATATTGAAGGTCTCAGATCCATCGCGGTTTTCCATCACCAACTCAGGCAAGTCTCTGGCGATGACACGCGTGGCCTCATTGCGATCTTCTTCGGTTCTCAACTCGGTCAAGATGTCATTGCGATCCACTCGAACCGAGCGGT
>JAGYMV010000257.1 GCA_018400355.1 Wenzhouxiangella sp. | reverse complement strand
GCGCCCGAAAGCAATACACTGATTGGCTGAACGGCCATGCCACGAATGAAAATGGTTTGCTGCCCTGGCCCGCGGCTGGCGGCTGTGATCCCGGGCATGCTTTGTTGCAGATCATCAAAGTTGTCCACGCCCATGTCATCGAGCGTCTCCCCATCCATGGCCTGCACAGCAACGGCTGTCGACTGCATGTCCTGGGCCTCGGTTCGGGTGGCAGTGACCACCATCCGATCGACTTCCCTGCTTTGTGACTCATCCTGGGACTCGGTATCTTGCGCCTGAACTGCGGTAACAGCGCCTGCAGCGAGCACCCAGCCAATGGCTTCGGATAAACGATTTCGTCTCATTGTTGGTCCTTTTGGTTTAAATGAATATTCAATTAATTAATTGAAAGCAAAACTGTGGCTCGACCATTTCTTCGCGAACACACGCATCTCTCCCAAACCAAAATCGGTCTGGAAAGACACATGAACGGATCAAGCGGACAAATGAATGCCCACGGCGCCACGTCACTGACGAATCACTTCACCAAAAGCAACAATTTTTAAGTTGGTGATGCATTAAGCATCGATAAAGCATTAAAGCCATCCAGCTCCATGGAATCTTCCAATCGGCACCATTTAAGGCGCAGGCTTTAATTTGGGTTTACATGCAGACGCTGTGCGTCATATCGCCTCAATAACCGTTTATTTTGAATTGTTATCTGGTTAAGAGGGTCGCTGCACTAAAAGGCAGCATTGGCATAAACTCTACCGATGTCCGGAATGGTGACACCCATCCGTCCATTAGTTCACTTTTTTTCTTAGTGGCTTCAGCTTGATTGTTTTTTTAAGCAGAGCCGTTTGGAAAATAGTCTGACCTTTCGTTTTGAGTTCGTGCACAAGCATAACACGATCTAAACAAAACTTTCATCAAAGCCCTTTCACAGTGACAAACATTGACAGCGATGGATAAAAAAACAGCCCCATGGTGGGGCTGCTTTCTCTATTGCGATCAATGCCTTAGAGCATTGTCAGTCGCTTATTTTAGATCGAAGCGATCGAGCTCCATCACTTTCGTCCAAGCTTTGACAAAGTCTTTAGCAAACTTCTCGCCTGCATCGGCACCACCATAGACTTCACACACCGCTCGAAGCTCGGAGTTTGAGCCAAACACCAGATCGACTCGGGTGCCTTGCCACTTCACATCACCTGATTTCGGATCAACGATGTCAAACACGCCCTCTTGTTTGGATGGCTTCCAGTCCATGCCTGGCTCCAACAAGTTGACAAAGAAATCATTGGTCAACTCACCCGGGCGGTTGGTGAACACACCCAAATCAGAATCGTCGTAGTTGGCTTTCAGCGCACGCATGCCACCCACCAACGCCGTCATTTCAGGCACGGTCAATGTCAGAAGCTGTGAACGCTCGACCAACCATTCCTCAGGTGCACCACCCAAGCCTTTTTCCATATAGTTTCTGAAGGCATCGGCTCTTGGTTCCAACACAGCAAACGATTCAACATCGGTTTGTTCTTCGGTGGCATCGGTCCGGCCCGGTGTGAATG
>JAGYMV010000256.1 GCA_018400355.1 Wenzhouxiangella sp. | reverse complement strand
CCAACAACGAAAACATACGTCGCGACCCCATGGACAATCTCCTTATCAGCCAAAAGGAGACTGTTCATGCCCAATCCCTTCGATGACCTTGGAACCCCTCAGCGCCGTCGTGGCCGCCGTCGGCCCCAACCCCCCGCCATTCAGGCAGAACTGCTGGACCCTAGTCTCAAGGGCTACGGCCCTCGGATCCGCCAGTGGCTGCTTCGCACACTGGTCGACTGTGGTGGCCTGCACGCTGAGCACATCGACATTGAACGAACCATCAAGCAATCTGCCGAGATCTTCAATCCCTCGGTGGAGCTCACAAACATCAATGAAGTGACTCAATTTGTTGAATCCGAGCGGAAAGCCCTATCCAAAAAGCCCGCCAAAGTCAGTGGGCACTTTGCCAATAACCTCAAGCTGCTCAAAAAGACTTTAGCGCTCTCCGCTGTTGAGGTGGAGGTGTTTGGCTTTCTCATTATTTATCGGCAATACATCGCCTTTCAAAAAGTCGTGGACATGACCATCATGGACATCGATGGCGTTCGCTTGTGCTGGCAGCTCAGCCAGATCTTGGGCTTAGACCGCTCAGAGATTGAGGCTGCCTTGAAACCAGGGAGTGGCCTGCTGTCAGCGGGTTTGGTGGCGGTACACCGCTTTGATCGTCGCGCCAGAGAATCGATTGGCTGCTTCTTAACGCCCCAAAGCCGCATATCGCAAATGTTGATTACCGATGATTTTAGTCTCGCCAACCTCTTAAACACCGCGGTCAGACCCTTGCAAAGCACTGAGCTTGTGATGGAAGACTATGATTTTATGGCCGACCAACGAGACCTGGTTCACCGTCTTCTGACTGCGGTCAAATCCAAACCCGCTTCGCAGGTCTCGATCATGCTCGATGGCCCACCGGGTGTTGGCAAAACCCAGTTTGCGCGCATGATCGCCCAGACCCTGGAATTTGAGGCTTATGAAATCAATGAGTTTGATGAAGACGGCGATCCAGCCAATGTCGATGAACGCCTGAAATATCTCATGCTCGCCCAAAAAATGATGTCCAAAAACCGCCAACATCTCTTGGTGATGGACGAGGCCGATGCTTTGTTGGGCGGGAGCCCGAGCACCATTTGGGGCGGTCGCTATGCAAACAAAGCCAGCATTCTTCGGATGCTAGACACGCTGGAAGTCCCCACGATCTGGATCACGAACCACGGGAACAGCGTGGATGCTGCCGTGGCTCGACGCTTTGGCTTGACCATACGGTTTAAGAGCATCCCCAAAGAATCCTTGGAAAAAATGCTGACCCAAGCGCTCCCGCACAGTGATCAATTGCCTCACTGGGCCAAAAGCCTCATCGGTCACCCCAAAGTGACACCGGCCAGAATCACCCAAGCCAGCCAAGCGGCCAAGTTGATGGCACAGGGTGATAACGCAGAGGAGCTTCAGCTCTTCAAACAGGTCATCAGCGAGAATTTGGAGATTAAAGGGCTCGATGGGATGGAAGGTCATCGACCCGTCAATCGGCCCTACCGGCCTGAGATTGTCAATGCCGATGCGGACCTTGGCATCATGGCCG
>JAGYMV010000255.1 GCA_018400355.1 Wenzhouxiangella sp. | reverse complement strand
CTCGGGGCAGCCCGCCAATGCCCAGTGCAATATCGAGCGTCAGGGAACCCGACGAGATCACCGGCACATCGCGTTGTGCGGCCTCATCACCCATCAGCATCACAGCACCCTTGCCGTATTGTTTTTCAATTTGACCAAGCGCGGCGCTCAGTGCTCGTTTGCGATTCTCATCCACAGCCATTACCTCATTTAAAAAGTGTTGTTTTTCTTTACCATGTCGTCTGTGGGCATTATCTCATAGCCCACCCAATTTCCAGCGCCTCAAGCCCTCAAAACGGCAATCTCCGACCAAAAGTTTGGGCAATTGACTGCCTGTCCCAAGTGCGCTTTAGATCTCAGTCTACCGATTCGATTCTCAAAACCTGAGAGGGGCCCTCAATCTTTCCAACAAACCCACCAATGCTTGCGCCACGCTGGCTCGCCTGATGGCGTCTCGATCACCAGAAAACAAATGGCGTTCGGTCTCGACCACCCCATCGGCCAAGACCCAGCCAAAACAAACGGTGCCCACTGGCTTGTCCGGGCTGCCGCCACCAGGGCCGGCGATGCCCGTGATGGAGATGGCGCAATCGACCCTCGCGCGTTGCTGTGCCCCAACGGCCATCTGAGCGGCCACCGGCTCACTCACAGCGCCTTGTTGTTCGATCAAGTGAGCGTCCACACCCAACAATTCGTGTTTGGCTTCATTGCTGTAGGTGACAAAACCGCGCTCAAACCAATTTGAACTGCCCGCCAAATCAGTACACAACTTGGCCACCCAACCGCCGGTGCATGATTCTGCCAGCGCCAATCTTTGACCGCCGGCCTTGAGTGCGCTGGCCAACGCAAATGCGTGCTGTGCTAGGACTTGATCATTGTGTGTTTGCTCCATGGCTCTATAATGCCTTGTTTTGGTATGGTGCGTTTCATGAGCGAATCAAAATCGACCCAGCACACGCCTCTGATGCAACAATACTTGCGGCTCAAAGCCCAAGTCGAGAGCGATTATCCTGGCGTGCTGTTGTTTTTCCGCATGGGCGATTTCTATGAGCTGTTCTATGAGGACGCCAAACGAGCCGCTACGCTCCTTGACATCACCTTAACCACCCGTGGCCAATCGGCGGGCGAACCCATCCCCATGGCGGGTGTGCCCTATCACGCCGCCGAAAACTATTTGGCGAGGTTGTTGAAAAAAGGCCAATCGGTGGCGATCTGTGAGCAAACCGGAGATCCGGCCACCAGCAAAGGGCTGGTGGAACGGCAGATTGTTCGCATTGTCACGCCGGGGACTTTGGTGGATGAGGCGCTTTTGGAATCGAGAACCGAGCAGCTGCTGGTGGCTCTGGACTGGCACCCGCCCAAACGCTCATCATCGAATCAGGGAACGGAACCGCATTGGCATCTGGCTTGGCTGGAGTTGGCCAGCGGACGCCTGCAGCTCACCCAAGGTGTTGGTCGGGGTGGCTTGTTGGCCGAATTAGAACGGCTCAAGCCGGCAGAACTGCTGGTGGCCGATCAACCGACAGACGACTTGTTGTCTGGGTTGGACTTGACCACCGTGCTCGGACACCCTTAC
>JAGYMV010000254.1 GCA_018400355.1 Wenzhouxiangella sp. | reverse complement strand
CCTAAGCCAGAGCCTAAGCCAGAGCCTAAGCCAGAGCCTAAGCCAGAGCCTAAGCCAGAGCCTAAAACAGATTAGTCTGGGACGCGGACTGTTCCATTTCGACCAGTCCGTAGCGGATGGCCAGTTTTAACAGGGCCACCTCAGTGTCGACATTGAGCTTTTCATAGATTCGATACTTGTAGGTGGCCACGGTCTTTGGACTGACACTCAGCTGACGCGCAATGGCTGGCATGCGCCGGCCTTCAACCAATGACAAAGCCACCTCAATCTCGCGTGTGGTCAGCTGCTCAAACGGTGAGCTGGCCTGACTGGGCAGCATAGACAACGCAAGCCGTTGAGCAATGGGTGCGCTGATTGCATGCTCCCTTCGGCTCACTTTAAAAATGGCCTCGTGCAGCTCAGCAGCGCCACACTCTAAGCTCAACAGCCCCTTAACACCCAATTCTAATAAGCGAGCGAATGCGGGGTGGTCTATTCGCCTGGTTAATCCCAAGACAGCCATCTCAGGAAAGCCTTTTTGGATGCGCTCAACCATCCGAAGCCCCAGACTCAATGCGTCATCTAAATTCACCACCACCACGGCTGGCTGGGCTTTACGTAGGCTCTGCAGCGTGGATGCCTCCAAACCTCCCTGCCCCACCACCGACAACTTTGGGTGGTTGCCGATCAGATCGGCCAGCGCCAAGCGGATCAGTTGGCTTTGTTCAATGACTGTCACCTTGAGCATGCATGATCTCCTAACCTGTGAGATTCAGACTAACGCTCATACACAAAAATGCCTCGAATTTTGACAGTGGTTAAAGGTTTGGGCCACCAACAGAGGCCGTCTCGCCTTATCGACACTTTGTGGCTAGAATGAGGTCATCACCTTAAATGAAAAGGACAATCACCATGAGAACCGTGCTCCAGACTTTGGCAATGTGCCTTGTTTGTATTGTCGCTTCCGCACAGGCTCAAGAACTCAGTCGAACCGAGTACCAAACCATCGGCTTTGAAAAAATTGCCGATGGATTTGAGCACCCATGGTCTCTTGCCATCCTGTCCGACGGGAGCTTTCTGGTGACCGAGCGTCCTGGACGCCTCAACCACGTCAGTGTGAGCGGCGAGATCAAACGAATCGCTGGCACACCAGAAGTGAGCGCCATTAACCAAGGTGGGCTACTGGAGGTGCTCCCGCATCCTGATTTCAAAGACAACAAAATCATTTACCTGACCTACTCCAAGCCCGATCCGGATGGCTCAGGAAACACCGCCACTGCGTTGGCCCGCGGATTTTTGATGGATGACGAACTCATTGCCGTGGAAGATTTGTTTGTTCAAGACCGATACAGCTCACCCGGCCGCCATTACGGCTCAAAACTGGCTTGGATGCCCGATGGAACTTTGCTGATGAGCATCGGCGATCGTGGGACCGAGCCACCGAGAGCACAAGACCTCAACGACCACGCCGGCAAACTGTTGCGCCTGACCGAACTTGGCAAAGCCCCAGAGGACAACCCCTTTGTTGGTCAAGCCGATAAAAAGCCAGAGATCTACTCATGGGGTAACCGAAACATTCAGGG
>JAGYMV010000253.1 GCA_018400355.1 Wenzhouxiangella sp. | reverse complement strand
AGATCATTCAACAACGCGGGCGTTTGAGTGTGGCTGAAGCCATTGTATTGACCGGTGCCAACCGAAACACCATCAAAACCCACCTACAAAATCTCACCCAAAACGGTCAGATCCGTCGCCATGGGGCGGGGCGAGGCAGTTGGTATGGGCCGCAATGATGTTGAGCTGACCAACGCAGATTATGTGGGCAGATCGTGGTGGCGTTTTGTTGGGGATTCGTGATGAATGGCCACACAGCCACCTCAAGTGGTGCTCAAGCGC
Organism: Wenzhouxiangella sp.; assembly: GCA_018400355.1. GTDB lineage: Bacteria > Pseudomonadota > Gammaproteobacteria > Xanthomonadales > Wenzhouxiangellaceae > Wenzhouxiangella. The sequence continues at coordinate 1,305 of JAGYMV010000253.1, read as the reverse complement.
TGAATCTCTTTTAGCTGAGACCCCAAAGCCTCTCTGGCCTCCCAAATGTCCACCGCCTGTTGGGCATTCAACCAAAAATCTGCTGAATTCCCAAACAACTGACTCAATCGAAGCGCCATGTCTGGACTTAAACCCCGTCGCTCTCTGATCAACTCATTCACAGATTGCCTAGACACCCCCAAGGCCTCAGCCAGTGCTGAGACACTCAATCCAAAATCTGCCATAAAATCCTCGCGCAACATGGCGCCGGGATGGGTGGGCTTTCTCTTCATTCCTTTGTTTTTCAACGTCATGTTTATAACCTCTGTTATCTGTGGTAATCACAAATCTCCACTTCAAAGGCATTGCCTCCTTCGAAGGTGAAGCAAATTCGCCACTGATCATTGATTGCAATGGCATATTGACCCACTCGATCATGACTGAGTTTATGCAGCTTATTGCCTGGTGGCACCCTCAGATCTTCCACAACCGTTGCAAGATCGATGTATTCCAGTTTTCTTGCGGCTCTGGCATGAATGTTGGGCGGACATTTCTTTGAGCGGCCAGATTCATACAATGCCTGAGTGTGTTTATCTGCAAATGTCTTGATCACACCACAAGTGTAACGTGTCACGTGACTACTGTCAATGGCCAACTTTACAGGAATCAGATAGGGGTCTAACTGAACCTGAGGAGTCGATCTCTGTGACTGAATCAATGGACGAGGAGCTTTCGAGCGAGCTCACACCAGACCTTCAACTATAGCGATCTGCAGGACAATGCCACAGGTGGACTCTCAAACCTTAGCAAAGATCTTGGCCAACACCCCCCGCTTGATCTTGGCATTGTGCCGAATGTCCACCGGCAAGCCAGCATGCACCTCGACCCGTTGAATGGACTCAGTCAAAGGCCTTCTTTGTAACTCCTCTGTCACCGCTTGGGTCACTCTTTGCTTGTCTTTGCCTGGCTCTAACTCAATGACCACGATGGGTGTTTTAACACCACCCTCCCCCGCCTCTCCCGCACTGACCCCAATCAAAGCACTTCGATACACGCCAGCCACCGCATTGACGATCCCCTCCACACACTCGGTAAAAAGTACGCCCTCTTCAGTCACCACCCGCTCAGCCTTTCGCCCACAAAACCAAATTCTCCCCTCATCATCCAACCAACCCAGATCCCCCATCCGATGCCAAACCTCTCCTTGTTCACCAACCATCTTGGCTTCAGCCGTTTGCTCAGGTCTCGCCCAATACTGATCGGTCACACTGGGCCCGGTGACACAGATCTCACCCACCGCCTCAGTCCCCAACACCTCGGCCTCAC
>JAGYMV010000252.1 GCA_018400355.1 Wenzhouxiangella sp. | reverse complement strand
TGCGTGGCTTTGAGTGTCTGGTGCTCACCAACGCCATGCGGCCCATGATGAAACACGCAGAGGCCTTATTGGATCTCAACCAACGCTTTGGCCCGAGACTCAAGTTGCGCGTCTCTGTTGATCACTTCAACCAACGCATGCACGAAGAAGAACGGGGGCCAAAGTCATGGGCGCCGATGTTGTTGGGGCTGCAGTGGCTGTCCAACAACGGCTTTGCCATTGATGTGGCCGGACGAACCCGTTGGGGCGAGGACGAGGCAACGCTGCGGGCGGGGTTCCAAGCGCTTTTTTCGACCCACCAGGTACAGATCGATGCGCACAACCCACAAGCCTTGGTGTTGTTTCCTGAAATGGATGAGAATGCGCCCGTCCCTGAAATCACCACCCAATGCTGGGACTTACTTGGGGTCAATCCAGACGACATGATGTGTGCCTCATCGCGCATGGTGGTCAAACGCAAAGGCGATGAAAAACCCAGCGTGATGGCTTGTACCTTACTCGCCTACGACCAGCAATTTAATTTGGGGTCCACGCTCAAAGAGGCCTCAGGTGAGGTCGCGCTCAATCACCCCCACTGCGCCAAATTCTGTGTGCTGGGTGGCGGCAGCTGCTCGGTCAAGGAATAAACGACAACCCAGCACCCACGGTGCGATACCATCGGTGCATGATGTCAAAAAAATGGTTCTTTCTCATCCTGATCGTCGGTCTGATGGCACTGGCTTGGGCGACTGGGTGGGTTGAGCGCATTGATCTGGCTTTTATCCAAAACCACCGCGACCAACTTCAGGCCTTTGTCCTGGCCAGGCCCGTCTTGGGTGTTTTGGTCTTTGTTCTGGTCTATGCCGCCTGCGTGGCGCTGTCTTTGCCCATCGCCACCTTGTTGACCTTATTGGGTGGGTTTTTGTTTGGTGTGTGGCTGGGTCTTGCCGCTGTGGTGGTGGGCGCCACGGTCGGTGCGACGGTGCTTTTTTTGATCGCACGCTCCTCGCTGGGTGAGCCTTTGCGCCAGCGGGCGGGGCCTTTCTACCAACGGGTGGCCGGTCACATGCAAGGCAATGCGGTGGGTTATTTGTTGTTTATGCGCCTGGTGCCTGTCTTTCCTTTTTTCTTGGTCAATATCGTGCCGGCTTTTTTTGGCATGAGCGTAGGCGCTTATGTGATCACCACTTTTTTCGGCATCATGCCGGGCACATTCATCTTTGTGAACTTCGGTGGTCAGCTCGGCACGATCTCATCGGTGGGTGATCTGGTCTCACCCCGCATGCTGCTCGCCTTAGGCTTGCTGGGTAGCTTTGCACTCATCCCAACGCTGTATCGTCATTTTAAGAAAGGACCCACCCCCTCATGAGCCACACACCGAACAACGGGGTTGACCTATGCATCATTGGCGCAGGCTCAGGTGGCTTATCAGTCGCTGCTGGCGCTGCGCAATTGGGCTTGTCGGTGGTGTTGATTGAAAAACACAAAATGGGCGGGGATTGCCTAAACACAGGATGCGTTCCCTCCAAAGCGTTGTTGGCGGCTGCCAAGCGCGCACAAAGCCATCGCCTGTCGAACATTCAAGGC
>JAGYMV010000251.1 GCA_018400355.1 Wenzhouxiangella sp. | reverse complement strand
ACGGAATCCCTGATGAAACGTCGCACCGCTCGGCGGGCCTTGGGCGCAAGTGGATCGGTTCATCAAAACACCTGAATTCTTAAACTGGTTGTCTCAAGCCACCGGGATTGATGACTTGTTGTATGACCCGCATTATTTTGGGGGTGGCACACACGAAAATCGCCACGGACAAGAACTCGATGTGCACGTCGACTTCAACCGACACCCCATCACGGGTTGGCATCGCAGATTAAACCTGATCGTCTATCTAAACGATGAGTGGGATGAGGACTGGGGCGGTGCAATCGAATTCCACAAAGACCCCAGGGACACACAAAACAACACCATCACCACCGTTAAGCCCGCTCTGAATCGCGCGGTGATTTTTGAGACCACCTATTGGTCGTGGCATGGTTTTGAGCGCATTGAGCTGCCCGAAGGAGATCAAGACACTCGGTCGAGAAAATCCTTGGCCTTGTATTTTTATACGCGCACCCGCCCCGAAGCAGAACTCACCCCACCCCACTCCACCATTTATGTGGAAAGGCAATTGCCCGAACACATTCAGCCTGGTGTGGTGCTGAGCGAGGACGACCACGCCACCATCGTGCGTTTATTGGCCAGGCGTGACCAGCACCTAAAAAGGCTCTACGACAATATCCTAGACCTTGGGGGACAGCTCGAATCCGCGCGCCGGTCCACCGCCATTCCACTGACGCTGTATCGACGGGTTCGTGCGCTCGGTGGCCGAGTGCTGCGGAAACTTGGGCTCAAGCCGGCCCAATGAGGCTTGTCCAAACCTACACCGAGCTTCCCGAAGCGTTTTATGCAAAGACCAACCCAACCCCCGTGGTTGATCCCAGTTTTATTGCGATCAATGATGGCCTAGCCAGACAATTGGGGCTTGATCAATCCTGGTTGGGCAGCGAACACGCGCTCGCCATCTTTTCTGGCCAAACAACCCTCGATGAACCCGCGCCGATCGCCCAGGCTTACGCTGGCCACCAGTTCGGTCACTGGGTGCCCATCCTAGGCGATGGTCGTGCGCTCTTATTGGGCGAACACACAGACCCCGCTGGGGCGCGTTGGGACATCCAACTCAAGGGCGCGGGACCCACGCCGTTTTCTAGAAATGGGGATGGCCGATCCTCCATTGGCCCAGTGGTTCGAGAATATCTCGCCAGCGAGGCGATGGCTGCGTTGGGCATTCCAACCACCCGTGCGCTGGCCGCCATTTCAACCGGTGAAACGGTGCAACGAAACGGTGCTGAACCTGGTGGCATTTTGGTGCGGGTGGCCCAAAGCCATGTGCGCATTGGCACCTTTGAGTTTTTCGCACGCCAAGGGCTGAATGACGCTGTGGCGCAATTGCTCGATTATGTAATTGCTCGTCACCACCCCGATTTGATGTCAGCACCCGACCGCGCCCTTCGGTGGTTCTCCCAAGTGATCGAACGCACCGCTCGATTGATCTCAGCGTGGATGCAGGTGGGGTTTATTCATGGGGTGATGAACACAGACAATTGCAGCGTGGTGGGTGACACCATTGACTATGGTCCCTTTGGGTTTTTGGATGCCTTTGTTCCAGACACGGTCTACAGC
>JAGYMV010000250.1 GCA_018400355.1 Wenzhouxiangella sp. | reverse complement strand
CTTGGCCACATTGATCGCAGAGACCGGTGGGCAAAACGCCATGATTGTTGATTCATCGGCTTTGCCCGAACAAGTGATCAAGGACGTCATTTCGTCGGCCTTCTTGAGCGCGGGGCAGCGTTGCTCGGCGCTGCGGGTGTTGTGTGTGCAAGAAGACATTGCCGATGGCGTCATCGAGATGCTCAAAGGCGCGATGGCCGAGTTGCGTCTGGGGCGTCCAGAGTGTCTGTCGTCTGATGTGGGTCCCATCATCGATGCAGATCAGTTGCAGATGCTGGAGCGCCATTGTGAGACACTGGGTCAGTCAGCGCGGCTGATTGCCGAAACCCCATTGCCCGGTGACTTGCCGCCCGGGCACTGGTTTGCGCCCAAAGCTTTCTTGATTGACTCGATTGATCAGTTGGGGGGAGAAGTGTTTGGCCCGGTGTTGCATGTGGTCCGCTTTCAGGCCAAGTTACTTCACGATTTGATCGATCAAATCAATGGCACAGGCTACGGTTTGACCTTGGGCATTCACAGTCGGATCGATCGTGTGCAGGCGAACATCGCATCGCGTGCCAAAGTGGGCAATTGCTATGTGAATCGCAATATGACTGGGGCTGTTGTTGGGGTGCAGCCGTTCGGAGGCGAGGGCTTGTCGGGAACTGGCCCGAAAGCGGGTGGTCCAAATTACCTCTACCGCTTTTGTAATGAGCGGGTCAGAACCACCAACACCGCGGCTGTGGGCGGAAACGCTTCCTTGCTGGCGCTATCGGATGAATGAATGTACGAGTCTTTTTACTCTCTGAGCGAACGTCCGTTTTCCATTACGCCCAATCCGCGGTTTGTTTACTTGTCGCGTCGGCACCAAGACGCTCTAGCGCATTTGCTCTATGGCGTTGGGACCGGTGGAAGCGGGGGGTTTGTCCAACTCACCGGTGAGGTAGGCACGGGCAAGACCACCTTGTGTCGTTTGGTGTTGGAGCAGGTGCCAGAAAAAACTCGGATTGCCCTGATCTTGAACCCCATGCTGGGGCCAGTGGAGTTGCTTGAAGCCATCTGTGATGAGCTAGAAATCGATTGGGCCAGCCACAAAGGCAGTGGTGTTCTCCAAATCCACGGCGCACTCAATCAATTCTTGCTTGAACAACATGCAGCGGGTGAGCGGGTTGTTTTGATCATTGATGAGGCCCAAAACTTGAGCGAGGCTGCGCTGGAGCAGGTCCGGTTATTGACCAATTTAGAAACCGCCACAGACAAGCTGCTACAAATTATTTTGATTGGCCAACCCGAGCTTCGTGACCTTCTCCGTCAGACCTCACTGCGCCAGTTGGCGCAGCGCATCACGGCCCGCTATCACCTGGATCCACTGGATTTGGCAGAAACCATTGAGTATGTGAAACACCGCCTCTTGGTGGCCGATGCACCCCGATGCCCGTTCACGCAAAAGGCTTTGCAGGCGCTTCATGAGACCTCAGGTGGTGTGCCGCGTTTGATCAACATCATTGCAGATCGCGCACTGTTGGCTGGGTATGCCTCGGAGCTCGAGCACATCGACGCAGAAGTTGTTCAGGCAGCGGCTTTGGAGGTTTCAGGGGAGAGCCTCCAGGCTGGG
>JAGYMV010000025.1 GCA_018400355.1 Wenzhouxiangella sp. | reverse complement strand
CGAGGCATTCCACCCCTTTCAAACCAAGACTTTTGCCAGAGACTGTGGCACTGGACCAATTTGGACTACACACAGCCGAGTTAAAGTGGCGGAGAGAGAGGGATTCGAACCCTCGGTACGGGATAAACCGCACACTCACTTTCCAGGCGAGCCCGTTCGACCACTCCGGCATCTCTCCACATCTAGCTGGTGCATTAGTTTAAACCAACTTGAGCCGGTGTGCTTCACATCAAATCCGCAGGCTGCGATTGCGCCTATGCCAATAACTGTATTAATATATAGTTCTTGTAGGCAATCGCATCGAGTGCGTGGTTTGTGGAAGCTTTAGATCAACTATTAACACAACGCAGAGACATCTGGCTGGGCACCCAGCGTCCAGCGCATGCGGTGATCTCAACAGGAAAAACCGAACTAGATCAATGGCTGCCTACCCATGGATGGCCTTGCAGCCAGTTGATTGAATTTCTCCCCACCCCAATGGGCAGCGGTGAGCTGCAAATCCTTCTGCCCATGCTGGCCCAACAAACCCAACACGCCAAACCCGTGATTCTGATCTCACCACCGCTCATACCCTGCCCTCAAGCTTTGATTCAGGCAGGAGTTGACCTCACTCACTTGGTTGTCATTCGGTCACAAAAAAATACACTGTGGGCGGCTGAAAAAGCGCTCAAAAGTGGCTTATGTGGCACTCTGGTGATCTGGCCCAAAGCCAAAGAAATGAGCGCTGTTGCCATTCGTCGACTACAACTGGCTGGAGAACAAGGGCCTGCGCCTGTGTTTCTAATTCATGGCCACACCCGCCACCCAGTGATGGGGCGATACGCCATTCGGCTCAAAATAGAGCCTGGCCCAAAAATCACCCTGCTGTATGCACCCAACACAAAGCGGCTCAACAAAGACGATCATTCCATTGCACTGAGCTCACCTGACTCACCATGATGTGGCTGGGTCTTTATTTCAAAAGCACCGCAGCGGAATCAGCACATCATCTACTGCATGAAACCATCACCCACATAGCCTATGGCTATAGTGATCAACTCAACTGGCTCAATCCCAATACATTGATTCTAGAAATTGAACGCAGTCATCGACTGCATCAAACACCGCAACAATTGATTGCCGATTTATTGATTCACCTTGAGCCATTGGGGCTCATGGCTCAATGGGGCATTGCCCCCAATCCGACAGCGGCCGAATTGATGGCGCAACACCAAATCAGGTGCTGGGACCAAGCCTCCTTAATTGAATGCTTAAATCAATGGCCAATTGAACAGCTCGATGTTGACCAAAACACCCAATGCGCGCTCATCAGTTGTGGCATTGCCACACTCGGCGAGCTCAAACAACAACCCAACAACCAACGTCTGCGGCGTTTTGGCGTAAGACTGCAACGTTATATCGAGCGCCTCTATGGAGAACAAAGCGCACCACTGGCTCATTGGCACCCCACAGAAGATTACTATCAACGCATTGATCTAATGGATCCAATCACACACACATCCAGGTTACAAAGCCACCTTGAAAAGACGCTGGTTGATTTGGAGCAGTGGCTCATTCGACGTGACCGCGCACTGACTCATCTAAATATTCGCTGCAAACATGAGCAATCAAGTGATCCACAACTGCCCGATGTTGTCATCCATATTGGATTGGCACAGCCCAGTTTTAATCAAGCGCATTTAAAAGAGCTCATAGCGCTTAAGCTAGACACACTCATCTTAAAAAAACCCCTAACCACCTTGGTCGTTCAAGGCCACAGCACCACAGAGCATCGCCCACCACAGATCGATTTATTGAGCGGGCACAACCAAGATCAAACATGGTCAGATCTTTTGGACTGCCTACAGACAAAGCTTGGACACCAAGCGATTGCCAGCTTAAAGCCTCACCCCCACCACCAGCCCGAAAAATCATGGTCTTGGACGCCCCCAAATACCACTCAGTCAATCGCCGATCATCGACCACGACCGACTTGGTTGCTGAATGAACCAGCCCCCTGTGATCGCAGCCAACTGTTGCTTGAACATGGGCCAGAAAGAATTGAAACTGGTTGGTGGGAAGAACACATTGTCCAACGAGATTACTGGATTGCTCATGAACCCAATGGTCGAAAAGTCTGGGTCTTCCATGAGCACAGCCCGCGCACAGGGTGGTTTGTTCACGGTATATTTGGATAAACCCAACGACTTTTATTGCAAGGGGCATCATGAGCCAACCCCAGATCACCATCGCCTTGATCTTAGGCGCCACCATTGTTTTGTTCTTATGGGGGCGATGGCGCCATGACATTGTTGCCTTAAGCGCGCTGCTTGCTTGCGTGCTGGCTGGTTTGGTACCGAGTCATCAGGCATTTTCTGGCTTCGCGCACCCCGCCGTGGTCACTGTGGCTGCCATCTTGGTCTTAAGCCGCGCCTTGCAAACATCGGGCGCTGTTGATGCACTGACCCGTTGGGTCTTGCCCCAATCTGAAAAGCCCGAACTGGCTGTTGCCTCTCTGGTGATCTTGGCTGCCTTCTTATCGGCGTTTATGAACAACGTTGGCGCACTGGCTTTGTTGATGCCCATTGGCATTCAAATGGCCAAGCAGTATGACCTACCCACCGGTCGCGTTCTCATGCCCTTGGCTTTTGGCTCCATTCTTGGTGGCATGACCACACTCATTGGAACGCCACCGAATTTGATTGTGGCTGGCTTCCGAGAGGAAACCTCAGGCATCAGCTTCACCATGTTTGACTTTGCGCCAGTGGGATTGGCCGTCACCTTGGTGGGCTTGGTCTTTGTTCTGGCGTTTGGGCGCTGGTTGATTCCTGCTCGGACCCGGTCTGACGCTGAGGATTTCGATACCGGACACTACCTAACAGAAGCATTGATTCCGGCTGGGTCTAAGTCCATTGGCCTTCGCATCCATGAGGCTGAGGACCTCATAGAAAGCAGTGGCGCGCAAGTGGTGGCCCTAATCCGAGGAGGCAACCGCCTCACCGCACCCCATGGGAACACCAAGCTTCGCGAGGACGACACCTTGGTCATTGAAGCAGAGCCGAAGCCTTTGATGCAAGCCATTGGCCTGCTTGGACTCGAAATGGCGCCACCCCCAGAGGCCAGCGACCCAAGCACTCCTCCCCCACCCTCGGAGCAAAGTGATGAGGATGAGCCAAAAGAAGCAATGGATCTAATGGAAGTTGTGGTGATGCCCACCGCCAGCATCATCGGTCGCTCGGCTTTGAGTCTGCGACTGCGCGCACGCTATGGCATCAACCTTTTGGCCATTTCGCGCCAAGGACATCGGACCGTCGCACGCTTACGCAGCATGCGCTTTCGCCCCAGTGATGTGCTTTTGATGCAAGGCCCCATCGACCAGCTACAAGAATTTGCCTTCAATCATGGCTGCGTGCCACTGGCTGATCGCTCACTGCGTGTACCGAAGCCTGCACACGCCTGGTTGGCAGCGCTCACGTTGGTCGGCGCGGTGGTGGGGGCTGCCTTTGGATTGCTGCCCGCCGCCATCACTTTTTGCTTGGGCGCCATTGTTTTGGCGGTCACTGGGGTGCTGGCCATCGACAAAATCTATACCGCCATCGACTGGCCAGTGGTCATTTTGCTGGGTGCTTTGATCCCAGTGGCACAAGCCATGAGCACAACGGGTCTGGCGGATCTCTTGGCCCATGGGGGCGTGGCTTTGATCCCAGCAGACAGCGCCTGGCTGATCATCATCGGGCTGATGGTCATTACCATGACCTTATCTGATTTTATGAACAACGCCGCCACCGCTGCGGTGATGTGCCCGGTGGCTTTAAGTGCCGCCACCAGTCTGGGCATACAACCCGAACCGGCCTTAATGGCGGTCGCTGTTGGGGCCTCTTGTGCCTTCCTGACCCCGATTGGCCATCAAAACAACACCCTCATCTTAAGCCCAGGCGGTTTTCGGTTTGGTGATTTCTGGCGCTTGGGCCTGCCCTTGGAAGCTTTGGTGGTGGGCACAGCCACGCCCATGATTTTGTTGGTTTGGCCGCCTTAAGATTCGGCTGGCCCAATCCATGTCGGCGCTGGCCCTTCTCCAATCCAAGGATGAAACGGATACGGGTCGCCTGAGCGCATGGCTTCCAAGGCTTGGTGCTCGCGGGTATGGATGGTTTCGAGAAACAAATCAGGCGCACCCATGGTTGAAAAAGCGTCCAAACCCTCCTGCAGAAAAGATTGCAGCAGACCGAAGCCTGCGAGCTTCGCTGGGGCGCGCATCATACGAATCAGGCGATGGACCATGGCGTGTTGGACGGTTTCGCCCAACAGATGCCCAAGCTCAAAAATCAGGGTCAATTGCTCCTGCCTGCCCACCCAATCCTGATCCCGACCATAGGCCGCCGCATAGGTGGGTTGGTCGATGCGCTCGGCCTCTAACATCAAACCGGCAAGTTTAAAATCAAACGCCAAAGACATCGCTTGAAGACGCAACGCATCCCCCACGGCGCCGAGCAAGTCATCGGGCAAAAAGCGTCGCATCACAGGGGCTGCTTTGTTGAGCTGTCGGTCCCGAGCGACGACATCACGCCCACCATAGAGCTCGTCTAAGAAAAACTCGCAGGCCGCGTGGTAGCGTTCGCTTGACCGGAGGTCTTGATAGGTCGCATCGAGCCGGGCGCGTTGCCAGTGCTGTAGTGCCTGCAGCACCTGCTTGTGCCGCGGGGAACTTTCTGAAATTTGGTCTGCAACCGATTGATTGTATTCAATTTGCTCAGAAAGGTGCGCCATGCCTGGGCTGCGCGTTGTCTGCTTTGAAGCCATACAGGCATTATAATGATTACCAACACCCACCATTTGATCTTAGGCCGCCATGCTAAAGCTCACCACCCCAAAAACGCCCCACCCCCACCATAAACAACCCCTGATTGGGCTTGCGGTGGCGGGTGGCGGGCCGTTGGGGGCGATCTATGAGCTGGGCGCTTTGCGTGCGCTTGATGAGGCCATTGATGGTCTGTCACTCCATCAGCTTGGTGTTTATGTGGGCGTCAGTTCCGGCTCGATACTCACCGCAGCACTCGCCAACCAAATCACCACGGCCAAGATGAGTCGAATTTTCATGAGTTCAGCCGATGCTGAGTTCAAGTTTCAGCCCGAGCAATTCTTAAAGCCAGCCTTTGGAGAATACCTAAACCGCGCCAAAGCTTTGCCATCGGTCATCTATGACTTGCTGGCCGAGAGCATTCGACACCCTGAACGCATACTCCATCTAGAAAGCCTTGAGGGCATCTCGCGCTTGATTCCAACGGGCATCTTTGACAATGAGAGCATTGATCGTCTTTTGGCCGATGTCTTGTCTGCCCAGAATCGCACCAATGACTTTCGTTCCTTGGAGACCTCACTGCGGGTGGTGGCTGTTGACCTAGAGACCGGCCAAGCCGTGCGCTTTGGAGAGCCAGGTTACGACGATGTGCCCATCTCAAAGGCGGTGCAAGCATCTGCCGCATTGCCTGGTCTCTATCCACCTGTGGAGATAAAAGAACGCCACTACGTCGACGGCGCGCTCAGACGCACACTGCATGCCTCGGTGGCACTTCGACAAGGCGTTGATCTTTTATTCGCCATCAACCCATTGGTGCCGTACGACCCCGCTCAGAGGCCTGGCCAGAAACAAAAGCCCAGTGGCAACCGCTTGATCAAGGGCGGCCTACCATTGGTCCTATCGCAAACCTTCCGCTCTTTAATTCAGTCACGAATGCAAATTGGCATGACCAAATACAGCACTGATTTCCCGAAATCTGGCCTGGTGTTGATTGAGCCCAATCGCAATGACGAGCAGATGTTTTTCACCAACGTGTTTAGCTACGCCTCACGCAAAGACCTCATTGAGCACGCCTACCAAACCACCAGAACCGAGTTATTGAACGCATCGGCCTCGCTTGATGCGCTACTCAATCAATATGGGCTTGCTTTAAATCATACTGTGCTGAGCACACCACAAACCTTCACCGAGAGTTTGGCTGCTGAGCCTGTATTCAAAACAACCATGGGTGCCCAACTCGCTCAGAGCCTTTCAGACCTGGAGGCGATGTTAGAAAAGACTGGCTGAGCGTCTGATCAGCCAGTTCACTACCAGTGAATGCCTCGCATCAGCGAGGCCAGTGCCATTTGTTCTTGGGTCATTTCCGTGGGTTCGCGCCCACCCGCATCGCCCTTGGCAGCGGCGGAATCCGGGAACATTCTAAAAGCCGAATTCATGACAATTTCCGAGATTTTTGGCGCCACAGCGTGTAGCACCTGAGCAAAGATCCCCAATCTTGTGGCAATCCGTTGGGGCTTGAAGATCACCGCCTGCTTGACCATATCGGCCGCATCTTCTGGTGTGATGGTGGGGGCGGATTGGTAGAGTTTGGTCGGTGCAATCATTGGTGTCCGAACCAATGGCATATTGATGGTTGTAAATGAGATGCCTGTGTCATTGAATTCCGCCGCAGCGCAGCGCGAGAAAGCATCCAATGCCGCTTTTGAGGCAACATAAGCCGAGAACCGAGGCGCGTTACTCAAAACCCCAATTGAGGAAATATTGATCACCTGGCCACCACCGCTTTTTTCCATGGCTGGCAAAAAGCCCATGATCAGTTTCAGTGCCCCAAAGTAATTGAGTTGCATACAGCGGGTGTAGTCATGAAAACGGTCATAGCTCAAAGAAATGGACCGGCGAATGGACCGCCCTGCATTGTTGACCAAAATATCAATGTGCCCGTGTTTTTTCAAAACAGTGCCAACGAGCTTTTCGGCTTCCTCAAGCTCAGCGAGATCACAGACATAGTGGCTGGCCCTCCCGCCTGCAGATTCGATCTCTTGCTTGACCTCCAACAAAGCTTCTTTGCCACGGGCAACCAAAACCACATGCGCGCCGGCTTGACCCATCATCAATGCCGTTGCTCGGCCAATGCCAGACGATGCACCAGTGACCAGCACGGTTTTGTCCCTGACCTGCCCCGATAATGAGCGATCGATAAACAACTCAGGATCCAGATGCCTTTCCCAATAGTCCCAAAGTGACCACGCATAGGTCTCCAAAGCAGGCACCTCGATGCCGCTGCCCCGCAAGGCAGCTTCTGCTTCCCTGGTATCGAAATGGGTGGGGTAATTGAAAAAGCTCATCATTTCTTTGGGAATGCCCAAGTCTTCTAATACCTGCTTGATGATCCGACGCACAGGCGGCAGCATGCCCATGCCTTGCTTGATGGGCGATGGGATCAACGAAAATAAGCGCGCGTCGATGCGCATGCTCATCAAGGGTGCATGCGCGGCTTCGGCAAAGATGTTCATGACCTCACCAATTCGTTTGGGATGCGGGTCTGTTAGATGGAAGCAACGCCCATTGAGCTTGGGCTGATGGGCAATGTGATCGATGGCTTTGGCGACGAAATCAACGGGCACCAGATTGACCCGCCCCCCTTCAATCCCCAATGTGGGCACCCAAGAGGGCAACATCCGTCGCATTTTTTGAATCAGCTTAAAAAAGTAGTAAGGCCCATCGATTTTGTCGATCTCGCCCGTTTGAGAATGGCCCACCACGATGCCTGGCCGATAAATGCGCCACGCCAGTTTTTTTTGTTGGCGGACCAAACCCTCAGACTCATGCTTTGTTCTGAAATAAGCATGCTGCAGGCCAGTGGCCTCTTCAAACATATCCTCTCTGAAAGTCCCTTGATAAAGCCCGGCCACCGCAATGGATGAGATGTGGTGAAAACATTTGGCGCCGAGTGCCTCCGCGCATTGAATGGCGTGGGCGGTGCCGCTCACATTGGCCACTTCGTTGGCTTCTGCCGAGGCGCTCAAATCATAGATTGCAGCGAGGTGGAAGAAATGCCGGACTTGGCCAGAGAGTCGTTTCTGATCACGGGCACTCAAGCCGAGCTTGGCGCGCGCCAGATCACCGCTCACGGCCTCAAGTCTGTCTTTGTGCTCGGCCCAGCGTTGGGCCACCAGCGCGTTGAACTTGGCCTTGGACCCACGACGCACCAAAACATAGATGGGGCCTTTGCGCTTGACCAGCTCATCGATCAAGTGTCGACCAATGAAACCTGTCCCGCCTGTCACAAAATAGCTCATGGCCTTCCTCCCGTCGTTTGGCTACCCCAAAGATACTCTGCCAACCCGAACGAAGACAAGCGTCTTGGCCAACATTGATTGACCCAATCTCAAGGGCATGCTAGAAAGTAAATCTGAGTGCAGTGGCCACGTGGGTGCCACTTTGGGTCCAAAGATTAATTGATAAGGTAGACCAATGTCAGATCTTGATTCTCAATTCAAACAGGCTTTCGAAGATGTTCAGGCGCTGCCGGAGCGGCCAGACAACGACACCATGCTCAAACTCTACAGCCACTACAAGCAAGCCTCGGAGGGCGATGTGCACGGCGAAAAACCTGGGTTTTTTGATTTTGTGGGCTTGGCCAAGTACGAGGCTTGGGAAAAACTTCAAGGCATGCCGGCTGATGAAGCCAAGCAGGCCTATATTGATTTGGTCAATCAGCTCAAGCAGGGATGACGCTCTAAAGCATTCAACCAATGGCCAAAAATACCAAAGAATGGATTTTGGCGTGCGCACTGGACTTGTTCAATGAACAAGGTGAGCCCAATACGACCACCAATGCCATTGCCACAGAGGCCGACATCAGTCCGGGTAACTTGTACTACCACTTTCGCTCCAAGCAAGACATTGTTGAGGCCCTATTTTCGATCTATGAGCAGCGACTGCTCGAACTCATGGCCGTGCCCCCAGACCGAGCAGCCGATTTAGACGACATTTGGCTTTTGTTGCATCTCACCTTTGAGCTCATTGGCCAATACCAATTCATCTATCGTGATCTCACCGATCTGTGCACCCGCTACCCCAAGATCCACACCCGCTTCATGGGCATCATGAATTTGGCCAAGCAAACAGCCACCCTCATGGCGCAAGATTTGATCGATTCGGGC
>JAGYMV010000249.1 GCA_018400355.1 Wenzhouxiangella sp. | reverse complement strand
CAAGCGACCAGATCGGCCCTCGAAGTGCGGCGCATCGACCACCCCATAACGGCTGACATGGGCTGGAATCACCTCGGCCACGCTCACCACAGAAGCCCCTGTTTCGTGGTGATGACGTGCCAACTGACACATCACCGGATCGGCGCCATTGTCGATGAGGTCATCGGGCAAAATGACCCCAAACGATGATTCTTGAACCAGAGACCTCGCGCACAAAATCGCATGCCCCAATCCAAGTGGTTGGCTTTGGCGCACATACAAACACGTCACACCACGGGGCAGCACAGACTGGGCAATGGCCAACAAATCGTCTTTTTGTTTTGCGGCCAACTCACTCTCAAGCTCATAGGCCGTATCAAAATGATCGGCGATGGCGTTTTTGGTGCGACCCGTGACAAACACCAGCTTAGTTGCACCCGCGGCCACCGCTTCTTCTACGGCATATTGGATCAGCGGCTTATCAACCACTGGCAGCATTTCTTTGGGCACAGATTTGGTGGCGGGCAAAAAACGGGTACCGAGACCTGCCACAGGAAAGACAACGGTCGAGATGGTGGCGCTCATGGCCTACTCCCCTTGGATGGTTGAGCGGATAACACAGAACTCATTGAATCAGGACGAGGTCGAGTTAAAACCGACCCGATAGACGCATGTCTCTCAAACGGCTTTCAGCCAAGCGCGATAACGTGGTATCCGGATACTGGGCACGCACCTGTTCAAGCGCTGAACGCGCCTCCGTCCACTGCTGTAATTCAAAGTGACTGAACCCCAACTTTAACAGCGCATCACCCGCCTTTGAGCTGTCTGGGAAACGCTCAAGGACATTGGCAAACAGGCTTCGTGCCGTCTCAAAATCGCGGGTGACATAGTAGGTTTCGGCCAGCCAGTAATAGGCATTGGGCGCATAGGTCGAATTGGGGTAGCGATCGACAAAGGCATTGAACTGAACGGCTGCATCGCCGTACCGCGCCTCTCGAAGTGCACGAAAAGCCTGATCATAAGCCGACTGCTCTTGTTCTGAGGCCTGCTCCAGCCCACGCTCACCACCACTGGCGGGCGGTGTCAGGGTAATGACCTCTGCAACCGTGTTGATGGCCGGTCGAACCTCTGGACGATCACCGATGGCCTGGCCCATCTCACCCGTTGAATCATCTGTTGGACGATTGGTGGAGCCGCCGGCTGAACCACTGGCCGAATCGGTCGACTCTGGCACCATGGGGCTGAGATCATCTTCAATCGGCTCGCTGCTGGATGCCTGACGACCCACCGCTTGAAGCCGCTGATCCAGATCCAAATATTGATCGCGCTGGCGCCGTCTGAGGTTTTCGATCTCAACTTGCTGAGCCTCAACCTGTCCCCGCAGCTCGCGGACCTCTTCTAGAAGCGCTTGGAGCTGATAGATGGTCTCAGCATCTTGGGCTTTAGACTCAGTTGGAAGCCCCAAAAAAAACAAGGCAGCGACACCCGTCGCTGCCCCAATAGCCAATTGTTTGAACCGTACGTTCATTGAATCACTCAATTAAATTACCGGGCGGTGTAGACAATCTCCACACGACGGTTTCTTTGCCAACAATCATTATGAGATTCGCGGCACA
>JAGYMV010000248.1 GCA_018400355.1 Wenzhouxiangella sp. | reverse complement strand
GGCCAGCCGTTGGTGAAGCTGTGCACTCTCGACAATGGCCTCCCATTTTATGAGCACTTTTTCGCAGGTGGCGTGGCCGACATCAGAGGCTTTGATGACAACTCGCTTGGCCCCAAAGACCGTTTCTGTCGTTCGGTGGGTGGTGATTTCAAAGTGACCGGCGGGTTTGAATTGGCTTTCCCAATTCCCTTTGTCGAGGCATCAGGCACTCGACTGTCTTGGTTTGTTGATGTCGGGAACGTGTTCTCAAACTACGACACGTTCGATGCCGATTTATTGAGAGCCTCCACCGGTTTGTCTGTGACATGGCAGGCGCCCATTGGCCCAATCATCATCAACTTGTCGCAACCTTTGAAGAAACGACAGGGTGATGAGACCCAAGCGCTGCAATTTAGTTTCGGCCAGGTGTTCTAAAATGCCTCTTTGCAGACTGTGTTTCCAACTGGTCTGCTTGGCTGTTCTTGCCTGCGCCTCCGTTGCTGGCGCCCAAGAAGCCAAAATTGGGTATGTCGACATGAAACGCCTGTTTGATGAGGCACCTCAAGTACAAATGGTCAGAGACAATCTAGATAGAGAGTTTCGACCCCGAGATGAAGCGGTGGGTGCCGATGAGGCGCGGCTGGCTCAAATGGAACGTGATGTGGCTGAGAATGATGCGCTCACCGTGACACAACGCCAGACGCTCGAGGCAGACATCAGAAACCTCAGGCGGTCAATACAGCGGCGTCGCGAGGATCTGGCAGAAGAGGTCCGTTTTAGGACCACCGCTGAAACCAATGCACTCGAAGAAACGATTGAACTGGCGGTGGCCGAAGTCGCCAAATCAGGTGGCTACGATCTCATCCTAACCAGCCCTGTGGCGTTTGCATCCGATCGGCTCGATATCACCAACGATGTGTTGCAGTGGCTCGAGTCAGACGCCAACAACCAAGACCAAACACCATGATGAAGAATTTAACCGTTTCAGGGTTGGCCAACGAGCTGGGCGTTGAGCTCATTGGACCAGGAGATGGTGTCATTGAGGGTGTTGGCACCCTAGAACAGGCCACCAGCAACCAGCTCTCTTTCCTGGCCAATCCCTCGTATCGACCCAAACTGGCTCACACGCATGCAGTGGCCGTGATTCTCAGTCCCGAAGATGCGGCCAATTGTTCCAGACCTGCGCTGATATCAAACAATCCCTATGCCACTTGGGCCAAGGCATTGCGATTTCTGTACCCACAAGCCACCACCCCGGCAGGCATCGCTGAGACGGCCACCATCGACCGCAGTGCTTCCATCGATCCATCGGCTTCCATCGGCTCCAATTGTGTGATCGGCGCGAACTGCGTGGTGGGTCCTGGCGTGCAAATCGGTCCTCAGTGCGTGCTGGAGGACTCAGTAGAAGTGGGCGCACACACCCGCTTGGTGGCCAATGTTTTCATCGGCCGGGCGTGTCGCTTGGGCCAAAGGGTTTTAATCCACCCAGGCGTTGTCATCGGTGCCGATGGCTTTGGCTTGGCCATGGAGCAAGGCCAGTGGCACAAAGTCCCTCAACTGGGTCGCGTGGTGATTGGAGACGATTGCGAGGTGGGTGCGAATACCACCATTGATCGC
>JAGYMV010000247.1 GCA_018400355.1 Wenzhouxiangella sp. | reverse complement strand
ACGGAGCAACATTTCAAGGATCGGCATGATTTGGTCACGGCCCACGGGGCGGGCGGTGGAGAAGGTCACCTGACCACTGACGCCTGGGGAGATGATGTAGTTGACCTGCAAGAGCTCATGCAAGATGGCGTGCACCACCTCCTGAATCCCTTGGCCTTCGAAGTTTAGGGTGATTTCTCCCTCTTCGCTGGGCGGATCCGCCCGGGGGCCAACGGCGTCTTGATTGATAAAGGTGCCCGTCCCAGGAAAACGCTCCGATCCCTGAAAGGCATCAGGTGACGGTTCGCCTTCTGAGAAGATGATGTCGTCGTCGCCCCCACCCTGCTGCTCACGCTCCAGCGCTCTGGCTTCTTCTTGCTCGGCCCGCATGCTTGGGTCAATTCGCTCTGGCAGAGCGGAACACGCCCCCAATAAAAGCACCATGAATACCGCCAACAGCCTGAGACCCTTGGTCTGTGTGTCGGCGTCGGTCGCTAACTGTCTGCGCTGTGTTGTTATGAAACGACTCATCAATTTGGACTTCCTGATTGTGTGGTTCTTTTAACTAAATTCATGTCACGACCCTCACGGCTCTGGCTCTGGCTCGGGTGTGGACTCTTGGCCTTGCGCACGCTCTGCTGCTCTGGCCCTTAACTCTGCACGGCGCTCGGCCACGCGCTGTCTGATCAAATCGGCCCGGCTCTGAGCTTCTTCGGGATCCACCTCTTCACCCGATGCAGCCCCATCACCTTGGGTTGTATTCGCCGCCAAGCCAGAATCGCCCGCCACCAAGCCTTCGGTGTACACCTGTAGCTCTAAGGCAGAACGTTGGCCATCGACCGACACAAAATCTGCTTTCCTTTCAGTGATCTCACTGAGCTGCCAAGCCGCCTGCTCGCCTTCAAGGCTCATCCCCTCTCTGAGCACCATCACTTTGCCGGCCACTTCGTCATTGACCATGGCAATTTTGGCCTCAGGGGTGATGATGATGCCCGCCACCACCGCTTTCAACGGCTCGATGGGATCAGCCTCGGGGATCGGCTCAAAATCCACTTCCTCATTTTCTTCAGCCAACGCCAACACCGGTAGCCGGCGGTCTGGGAAAAACACCGGCCGTTCAATGATGGTGGCGTACTCACCCAATTCTTCCAAGCCCGTGTCGGGTGCTTGAACGGGGTTGGCACTGATGGCCTGCTCATCGGCTGGTGCAATGTGATCGACGTGGGTTCTCAAAAATAGGCCCAGAAAAACCAGACCCACCAAACCCAAAACACCGACGAAAGCGACCAGCAGGGTGGTGAGGAGATTTTTTTCAAAATCAAGCATCGCTCACCTCCTGCAGCTCACTCCGAAACCCATACATATCGAAGCGGACTTCCAGTGCCCCTTCCACATTGTTGCCTCGCCGTGTGCGGCCACCCCGTTGCTGGATGATCAATGAGTCAATAAAGATCATCGGCGTGTTGCGCTCCAATGCATAAATGATTTTGACCAAATCATCCAAAGGACAGGTCATGCGGACATTGACCGTGACCTGCTCAAAACGTTCCTCTTCATCGGGCGCGCGGTTCTCTGTTGCGGTGACTCGACAAAACTCAGTGTGCTCTGATTCGTTTCTAACGGTCTCTCTA
>JAGYMV010000246.1 GCA_018400355.1 Wenzhouxiangella sp. | reverse complement strand
CCGGTGGCTCAGCGAACAGCCCGAAGTGGCCAAAGTCATCTACCCAGGCCTCCCAGACCACCCGCAGCACGATTTGGCCAAGCGCCAGATGAGAGGCTTTGGGGGCATGGTCAGTTTCGATGTCGGCGGTGTCGGTGCCGAGGCCCTCAAGCGGGCCCGTGGGGTGTTGGAACACACCCATTTGTTCCAACTGGCCGAGTCTTTGGGTGGGGTGGAGTCCTTAGTCAACCACCCAGCCATCATGACGCACGCCACCGTGCCACTTGAGCGCCGCGAGGCCTTAGGCATCACCGATGGGCTGATTCGTCTCTCGGTGGGCATTGAGTCTGTCGATGACTTGATTCAAGACCTCCGCCACGCCCTCGACCAGATTCGGGCGTAAAGACCAGCGGCAGTGACTTAACAGTAGGGCTTGGCGCAGGCTTCATGCGCATGGGTATAATGGTCAATCATTCATTCATCTACTGCACCGTCTGATTGGGTCGGTGCGTATAAGCCCGAGGGCATTGATGCTGTTTAATAATGTGGTGATCAAATCCGTTGCCTCCGTGGATGCCCCAGAAGTGGTGGCCTCCCAAACCGTGGCAGACCAACTCTCTGAGACCATTCAACGTTTGGAGATGCCAGGCAATCCCTTGTTTGATTTGGCCGGCATTGCCGAACGCCGTTTGTGGGATCAAGGATTCATGCCCTCCGATGGCGCCACCCTGGCGGCCAAAGAAGCGTTGAGTCGGGCCGACATCGATCCCAAACAAGTCGGTATCTTGATCAACACCTCGGTCTGTCGTGATTTTCTAGAACCCTCCACCGCGTGTCTGGTCCATGGCAATTTAAAGCTGGCCAACACCTGTGAGAGCTTCGATGTGGGCAATGCCTGTTTGGCATTCATCAATGGCATGAACATCGCCTCAGCCATGCTCGAACGCGGTGAGATTGATTATGCCTTGATCGTCAATGGCGAGTCTTCTCGTACCATCAACGAAACCACCATTGAACGTCTCGCCCAATCGAGCACCACCATGAAGCAATTCAAAGCCGAGTTTGCCAGCCTCACGCTGGGCTCGGGTTCGGCCGCCATGGTGATGTCCAGAGCCGATCTCGAACCCGATGGGCACCAGTATCGGGGTGGGGTCTCCAGAGCGGCGACGCAATTTAATATGCTGTGCCGTGGTTGGAATCACCAAATGTGGACCGATACGCGGACATTGTTGGTCGAGGGCATGAAGTTGGCCGAGGGCACCTACAACGCCGCCCGCACCATGCTCGGTTGGGTCATGCACGAACTCGATCACGTGGTGGTTCACCAAGTCTCCAAGGTCCACACCGAAAGCGTGATCAAAGCCTTTGGTGTGGATTCTCAAAAAGTCCACCGCATTTTCCCAAATTTGGGCAACATCGGCCCGGCCTCCATTCCAACGGTGCTGGCCAAAATCGTCGACCAAGGCCGCGTCCAACGCGGTGAGCGGGTGGCGTTGATGGGTATTGGCTCAGGCCTCAATTGCGCCATGGCCGAAGTGGTTTGGTAGGGTGCCGTTGAGCTTTTTGTTGGGTCCGTTGTTTTGAATCCATCGCACCGAACCGGTTACCAGCACCACACGCTGCCCACGGGACTCAACATGGCCTAC
>JAGYMV010000245.1 GCA_018400355.1 Wenzhouxiangella sp. | reverse complement strand
GCACCGTCAGCCAAACAAGCCATTCAAAGTGCGATCAAAGAGGTCAAAAAGGCGTTGCCCGGTGCTCAGTTGATAGAAGCCTCTCCTGATTATGTGGGTTTGACCGACATGGCCGAGGCGTTGGGCATATCAAGACAAGCCATGAGAAAACACATGCTGGACGATCCCCGCTTTCCAACAGCCATGCATCAAGGCAATCCCTCGCTTTGGCATTGGGTGGATGTCTTGATGTGGGCCAAAGCCAAGTGGTCAGACCGTATCGCGCCTGATTGGATCGAGGTGGCCAAGGTCACACGGCATCTCAATCTTCAACAGGCCGCCAAGAAAGCAGGGTTTAAGTTGAGCGCTTAATCCGCAATCGGTTGATGTGTGGCAAGTCGATGCCGAAGGCTTGGATGATTAAGTCACATGTAACTCGGCTTTATCTAATGCTCAGCCTTCAGTGATTTATTTTGAGTCACAGAATCTCTAGAGGAAGCTCTCCAAGCTGAATGCCTAACTGAGTAATTTGGGGTATCGAGCCACACGCATATTAGGCCATGCCTTGGCAATTCCGCTCTCTGATTGACTCGGGCGCCCATTTACTGCTATTTTGGCTCGTTTTTGGTGTTTTAGGGAATGAGGGCGATGAGGCAGTATGTGGTAAGTGGAATGCTGATGATGATCGTCAGCCTGTGTGGTGTTACTAGCCTTTGGGCTCAGTATGCCGGTGGCTCAGGTACCAGTCAGGACCCTTACCAAATTGCCACGCCTGAGCACTTTGCCAAAATCGCCGACAACCCCACGGCCTACTTTCGTCTGATCGACGACATCACCATCACCACATTCCCAGGGATTGAGTTCAGCGGAGAGCTCAATGGAGCGACCGCCGATGAGTTAGACCGGCATGTGATCACACTCGATGTGACCATCGAAAATCAAGACTATGCGGCCATGTTTAGAAAGCTCACCGGTGGTGCTGTAATTGAGAACTTAAGACTTACCGGCCAATTCAGGGGCGACAACATCAAAAGCAGTGCGGTCATCGCGGTAGATATGGATGGTGGCTCCACGGTTCACAACATCCTATCGAACGTGGAGATGGTGATCGCAGGCATTGCATGTTGCAATGATGATCAGTTCGTTCAAGTGGGTCATGGTGGCTTGATCGCCAAAATCACCAATGGCACCCTGTCGCGCAGTGCCAATTGGGGCAGGACCGAGGCTTACGTAAGCGTCGGTGGGCTGGTCGGCTTCAATTCAGGTCAGATCATTGAGAGTTTCAATGCAGGCTTTGTCGTGGGCAATGCCCAAAATGGTTTGGGGGGCTTGGTTGGAGGCAATCAAGGCATCATTGAAAACAGTTACTCAGCGGGAGGCGTTGAGGGCGGTTTCAATTGTGGCGGATTGACAGGTGGGCACAGCAGTGGTGGTCCCTTGATTGAGATCACCAATGTTTATTCATCCACCGTGGTGGGCTGCGACCTCAACAGCCCCAATGATGTGGGTGGTTTGATCGGGCAAAGGTCCTCAGACAACAATGTGCCCTACCCAGTCAACAACAGCTTTTGGGACACCGAGACCAGCGGAAAGGCCACCTCAAATGGTGGTGTGGGCAAGACCACTGATCAAATGACCACAGTGACCACCTTC
>JAGYMV010000244.1 GCA_018400355.1 Wenzhouxiangella sp. | reverse complement strand
GTCAGGCCCAGCTTTTCAGCCAGTACCCGCCCAACGGTGGTTTTCCCTGAGCCCATCGGGCCGATCAGGAACAGTCGCTGTGGTCCAGTCGTCATCAAAATTCCGTTGATTTGTTCTTTCTTGCTACTATAGCGACTATGTTACGTTTCTCTCTATTATTTGTGGTTTTGATCTTGGCCTTATTTACGCTGGAGGTGCTCCAGCCTGTTCAAGATCATGTGATTTTGCCGTTCACGGCGGGGATCGCAAAAATCAGCGTGTTCATTATTGAGCTGTTTGATAGTGGGGTCATATCGGCTGGCAAGGTGATCCGTGACGCCGAGTCTGGTTTTGCGGTGAGCATTGAGCCTGGCTGCAATGGGGTTGAGGCCTTAATCATCCTGTTTGCCGCCATCTTTGCCTTCCCCGCGACCCTGAAACAAAAATTGATTGGTTTTGGCATCGGCTTTGTGGCCATCCAATCTCTGAATTTGGTGCGCATCATCAGCCTGTTTTACATGGGCCAATGGAACATGACTTGGTTCAATTGGTTCCACCTCTATCTTTGGCAGGCGTTGATTATTCTGGATGCCTTGGTGGTCTGGTTGATTTGGCTGAGAATGCTGCCACCCACCAAGCCAAGCCATCCTGCGCCCCCACCCACAGAGGCAATGAGCTCGTGAGTGATCTGTCTCAAGACATTTTAGATCGCTTTCAAGCCGGATTTGATCGCGCCAAAGCCAATGATGTGCCCGAAGCCAATGCGATGACGCTGGCAACGGTTGACCCTCAAGGCCGACCTGCTGCCCGAACCGTGTTGCTCAAAGGCTATGACCACCAAGGGTTTGTGTTCTACACCAACCTGGGTTCGCGCAAAGGTCAGCATTTGGCGCACACACCGGAGGCCTCGTTGGTTTTTTGGTGGCGAGAGACCGAAGAGCAGGTGTTGATTGATGGCTCGGTTGAACCGGTGAGTGCTGAGGAAGCCGATGCTTACTTTGCCTCCCGCCCGCGGGGCAGCCAAATTGGCGCTTGGGCGTCTCAGCAGTCAACCGAGCTTGCTGATCGTGAGGCCTTGTTGGCTGCGGTGGCAGACACCGAAGCACGTTTTGAAGGGCAGACCGTTCCAAGGCCAGCGCATTGGTCTGGGTTTCGCATCAAGCCGCGACGGGTGGAGTTTTGGTATGGCCGGACCTATCGATTGCACGAGCGGGTCTGCTTCACGCTTGAAAACGGCGAGTGGGTAACCACGCTTTTATTCCCGTAACACCGGATTTTTTCTCAGCGCTCAGGGAATTCCATGGCCTCGCTGGCATCCGTCATTTCAGGCAGAGGCTGACGGTGGCGTCTGGCAATTTCTCTTTCAATCCAAGCATCGGCCAGCGTTTCATTGAGCTTTTTTGTGCGCGGGTCTGGGGTGTCATACTGGCCACTCAGTGCCCGCTGGCGCTGAGCCTCATACAAAATCACGGCAGTGGCGACTGAGACATTCAAAGATTGCGTCATCCCGAGCATGGGAATGATGATGCTTTGGTCGCACAGCCCGAGTGCCTCATCACTCACCCCGAACTTCTCAGTACCCAGCACAATGGCTGAGGGTTTTGTGAAATCAATGTCTCGAAAATCAACCGCCGTCTCATCAAAATGGGCCGC
>JAGYMV010000243.1 GCA_018400355.1 Wenzhouxiangella sp. | reverse complement strand
TTGGCCGATTATCAGGGCCGTGAAGTGGAGGTCATTGAAGAGGTTTTTGAGCCCAGCGCTGAAAATATCGAAGCCAATCGGGTCAATTTCACCTTATCCAATGGCGCCAAAGTCACGGTACTGCCCAAACCCACCCGAGGCCAGCGCGTCTGGGGACAAATCACCCTTCGCATGGGCAACCTAGAGAGTTTGAGTGGATTGGGCAATATCCCGATTGGCACCACACAAATGCTCACGCGTGGCTCTGATCAATTCTCCAGACAAGCCATCAGAGATGAACTCGACAAGCTTCGGTCATCCATGAGTATTGGTGGCGGGCAACGCACCTCTGTTTTCATTGAATCTCAGAGAAATCAATTGGGTTACGTGTTGGCGATTGTGGAAGATGTCTTAAAAAATCCGACGTTTCCAGAGAGTGAAATTGAAGAGCTTCGGCGCCAAACACTCACATCCATTGACCAACAACGCGATGAACCAGCATCTGTGGCCAGCTATCTCTTGGGCCGTCATCTCAACGACTACCCAAAAGACCATCCGCTGTACAGCCCCAGCTGGACCGAGCAAGTTGAAAGAACTGAAGCCATCACACGAGACGATCTGGTCGCGTACCACGCCTCGCATTTTGGCATGGGCCCTGAAACCACCATCAGCTTTGTGGGTGATGTGGACGTCGAGGCTTTACGAGACAGCCTAGAAACGGCTTTTGGGCAATGGACGGCTAATGTTGCCTATGAACGCATTGAGCCGATCTACACGGCCACTCAGGGTGATGTGTTGATTGAGCAAATGCCAGACAAAGCCAATGCCATGTTTATCGGTCTCCAAAACCTAGCGCTTCGAAGCGACGACCCAGACTATCCTGCGTTGATGTTGGCCGGCGAATTACTCGGTGGGGGCTTTCTCAACTCACGCCTGGCTGATCGGATTCGGGATCAAGAGGGCTTGAGCTACGGTGTGGGCGGACGTTTCCAAGCCTCAGATCTCAATGAGCAAGCCAGCTTCTTGGCCTATGCCATGTTTGCACCAGAAAATAGAGACCGCTTGGTCGAGGTGATGTTTGAAGAGCTCAACAAAGCAGTTGATGAAGGCTTTGGAGAGGAGGAACTCAACGCAGTTAGAGCGGGCTATCTAAAAGAGCTCGAACTGAGACGGAGTTCGGACCAGGCCTTGAACGGCTTGTTGAACACCAATCTGTATCTTGACCGCGATCTGTTTTACTGGTCACGCTTTGAAGAAGCGATTCAAGCACTGAGCGCCGATCAAGTGACCGAGATTGTCCGGCGCCACCTCGATCCTGAGCAGTGGCTCAACGTCACTGTGGGTGACTTTGACAAAGAGACGGTGGCTGAAGAGTAGTCAAAGCGCCGGATGCAGCACCGGCATCGAAAAAGCCTAACCCGCCGGTCCAAACCAGGCTGGGTTGGGCTCGGTGCAGACAATGAAATGTGGGTTTAGAATGCTTTCGCGGGCGTTGTAAGTCAAAGGCTCGCCCGTTTCTAAATTCAATACCTGGCCGCCGGCGACATTGACCACAGCGTGGGCGGCACAGGTATCCCACTCACTGGTCGGTCCTAAGCGAGGATAAAGATCGGCCTGGCCTGCGGCCACCAAACAAAGTTTCAAGGAACTGCCCATAGC
>JAGYMV010000242.1 GCA_018400355.1 Wenzhouxiangella sp. | reverse complement strand
CCCACCACCGATTTTGCCCGCTCGGCCATCAGATGGGTGCCATAACCCTCGCCACAGGCCACATCCAAGACGTCTCGACCCTGGACCCAATCGAGCGCCCAGGCATAGCGGTGCCAATGTTCATAGGCGATCTCACGCACACACTCTGGCGTGAAGCGCTCTCCGGTGAAGTCAAGAATAGGTTGGTCGTCGCTCATGGGTGTTCATTGTGCTGGCAATGTTGATAATACTCAACGATGGCTTGTCGGCGCTTGGCCATGGGGTCTTGTTTGATAAATGCTGCCACATCATTTGTGTAGTTTGGGTAACGCTTTAAAAGCTTGCTCATGGCCTCACCGCCTGGCTTCAAGCCCAAAGGACCAAAGCTCGCACCACCCAAATGCGCCACAAAGGCACGGTCGCACAGAACATGCCGCCAGCCAGCTTCAATGGCCCGCTGACACCAGTCGTTTTCCTCACCATAGCCTCGGCCAAAAGCGGCCTCATCAAAATAACCAATTTGGTCGAGTGCTTCGCGCTTGATCAACATACAAAATCCAATCGTGGTTGGTACCTCAACCCATGCTGGAATGTCATCGTCTGCGAAACTGGAACGGCAAGCATCGGCCCAGCGCTCTGGGTCTTTGGGATAGGGATTGGCCACACAAAATTCTGGGATTGAGGCGATCTCCCCATGATTGGTCAGTGGGCTGACTGAAGCAATGGCCGCATCGGATCGCAGGGCATCACAAAGTGAGTCAAGAAAGCCAGAGGTCACCTCGGTGTCTGCGTTTAATAAAAGCACATCATCGGGTGCGGCCATGGTCATGCCCAAATTAGCGCTGCCCACAAAGCCCCTGTTGCGCTCATTATCTATGCGCGTCCAATGGGCAGGCATGCCAGCCAACACTGACTCGATTCGATCATCGTCTGAGGCATCGTTGATCACAATCACACGCACATCAGTTTCAATATGGTGGGCGAGGCTTTTGAGACAAATCTCAGTCTCCTCGGGTGCATTAAAAACGGGCACCACAATGGTGGTCATAACGATCGCCAATGGTGTGTTAAACGCACCATCCCCAGTTCGCGTGTTTGCCCCCGAATGGTCAATGCACACTCCATTGTGTCATGAACTCGAAGTCCCTCAGGGTCAAGGGTATGTGCTCGCACCCGATAACCACCGGGCAAGAGTGAGAGATTGGGGAATTGGCAGAGCAGTCCAGCTTGTCCGTCATCAGCCATCTCAACTGGGTGGTTATCATGGTCGGTGGCCACACCATACACAGGCGTGCCATCGGCTCGGACCAAACCGATCAAGACCACAGGGGCACGGGCGTCCGGGCTTTTGATTGAAACGCTGACCGTCAAACTCTGACCGATGTCTAAGACAAGTTCTTCGCTGCTGCTTTTCCCCGTTTCATCGGTTTTTGGGCTGCTTTGGTCATCAGATGACTCGAAGATTGAAAGCGCGGTGATGGCGTACTGGCTGGCTGAAGATTTCTTCTCTGCACCGCTGAGGGTCTTGGCATCTTTCCTTTCATGCCAAGCCAGATAGCGCTGGGTGACATCAAACACATCGCCCTGCCGGCGGATGGCGCCATTATCCAGCCAGATGGCGTGTTTGCATAGCTTTTGGACTTGGTACATGTTGTGGGAGACCATTA
>JAGYMV010000241.1 GCA_018400355.1 Wenzhouxiangella sp. | reverse complement strand
CATATGTTGGCAGACATTGCCGCGTTGATTGCGACACAAGATATTGTTTTTGGGGAGATCGACCGATGAGCATTGAAGCCACCAGCTCGCCTGTGGTCGGCAAAGCCGATCTGCTGAGCGATCACACCAAAAAAACCATCGATGAGTGGATCGCACGATTCCCAGATGGGCCGGAAGGTCGACGGTCGGCCATCATTCAGGCACTGGTGGCTGCCCAACACCAGAACACAGGCTGGGTCAGTTCAGAGTTAATGGATGCTGTGGCGGATTATCTCCATGTCCCGCAAGTGTGGGTGTATGAAGTGGCCAACTTCTACTCAATGATCGAGACAGAGCCCGTTGGTCGCCATTCGATCTCCATTTGCACCAACATCTCTTGTATGTTGTGCGGTGCCGATCAAGTGGTCAGCCACGTTGAGCAAAAGCTCGGGATCAAGATGGGTGAAACCACGCCCGATGGACGTGTTTTTCTCAAAGTTGAAGAAGAGTGTGTGGCAGCTTGTGTGGGCGCACCCATGATGATTGTGGATGGTCATTACCACGAGCACCTCACCCCTGAAAAAATCGATGACATCCTGGATGGATTGGAGTGATTGCAGATGAGTGATCATCACGTCGTATTGGGAGACTTGGGCGAAAACAGCTGGACGCTGGACTCGTATCGCCAGCGTGGCGGTTGGCAGGCTTGGGAAAAAATTCTCAAAGAAAAAACGCCGCCTGAGGCCATCATCGAGACGGTTAAAAACTCAGCGCTTCGTGGGCGAGGTGGTGCCGGCTTCCCCACTGGGCTGAAGTGGTCGTTTATGCCCCGTTCAGCACCCGGTCAAAAATACCTGCTGTGCAATTCCGATGAATCTGAGCCTGGGACCTGTCATGACCGAGATATCCTGCGGTTCAATCCGCATGCGGTATTAGAAGGCATGGCCATTGGCTGTTATGCCATGGGCGCCAGTGCAGGCTATAACTACCTGCGCGGTGAGTTTCACCATGAGCCTTTCGAACGCATCGAAGCCGCGCTCAAGGAAGCTTATGAGGCCGGTTTGCTCGGCCAGAACATCCAAGGCTCAGGGATTGATGTGGATCTGTATAACGCCTTGGGTGCCGGCGCCTACATCTGTGGCGAAGAAACCGCTCTGATGGAGTCGTTGGAGGGCAAAAAAGGCCAGCCCCGCTTCAAGCCGCCATTCCCGGCGAATTTTGGTTTGTATGGCAAGCCCACCACCATCAACAACACCGAAACCCTGGCCTCTGTGCCTGCGATTATCCGCAACGGCGCAGAATGGTTTTTGGACATTGGCAAACCCAACAATGGTGGCCCGAAAGTTTTTTCTGTTTCAGGTCATGTCGAGCGCCCAGGCAATTTCGAGATTCCATTGGGCACCCCATTTTCTGATCTCTTAGAAATGGCTGGTGGCATGAGAAATGGCCACGCATTGAAAGGGGTCATCCCCGGTGGCTCCTCCATGCCAGTATTGCCAGCCAGCATCATGCAAGACATCACCATGGACTATGACGCCTTACAAAAAGCCGGCTCAGGATTGGGCTCGGGGGCGGTGATTGTGATGGATGAGACCACCTGCATGGTCAATGCCTGTACACGCATTGCGCGTTTTTACTATGCCGAGTCTTGCGGGCAGTGCACGCCGTG
>JAGYMV010000240.1 GCA_018400355.1 Wenzhouxiangella sp. | reverse complement strand
GATCCGCCGGTGATGCCCACTCGGTCACCATCCACCAAGCCGATATTGATCAAGTGATCGACACCATCGATCAGATCACTGAATTCTTCAGCAGCTGGGCGACCTTGGGACGAAAGGGTGAAATCAACACCACGCCCCGTGCTGCCACGGTAGTTGGGGTAAAACATAAAATAACCCTCAGATGCAGCCACTTGCCCAGGCAGCGCATAACTACTGATCCAGCCATTGGAGTAATGCGCTTCTGGGCCACCATGGACAGCCAAGATCAGCGGGTAACGCGTCCCCTCTTGATAATCGGTGGGCCAGATCAATAAGCCCTCCAGCGCCAACCCATCGGCTGCCTCATACCGAACCACCGTTTGGCGCGCCAACGCCCGCTCAGCCAGCCAAGGGTTGGAATCGGTCAGACGCATCACACGATTGTCCTCTGCCTGCCAAGCAAACACTTCTCGCGCGTGCTCAGGCGTGGATGCGCTCAAAGCAATGGATCCATTCTCACTCACACTCAAGCCTTCAAACACTACATCAGGCCGTTGTGCGAGCGTTTGCTCGTTCTCACCATTGGGTGCAATTTGACCCAGCCGTGTCTCCACACCTTCATAACTGACAAAAACAATGTCATCCCCATGCCACGCCATATGCCAAACGTGGCCCAGCAACCCCGGCATCAACTCTTTCCAATCACCGCCATCGGCCGGAGCAACCATCAAGCGACCTTCTCTGGGGTCCCTGACCATGGTGGTACCAATAAACGCCAACGTCTCACCAGATGGACTCCAAGCCATGGCACCGAGTTTGCCTGGATTATTGACTCGCCCAATCTCACGTCCATCGGGTGCAATGATACGAATGCGCTGAAACATCAGCGTGTCATCAATCAACTGACGGGGTGTCACAGAGATCGCCAAGCGATCATTCGTTGGAGACCACTGGACTTGCTGAATCGAACCATCCACTGCCACCATCTCGGACTCACCACCAATGGTTTGGATCCAAAGTTGGTTGGCCCGCCACTCTTCTTCAAAAATAATCTGGCTAAACCCTTTGTCCTTCTCGGCTTGACGTTCTTTGGGTTCGGGTGGCGCCACAACCAAAGCCACCTGCTGATGATCCGGTGAGAAGCTATACCCGCGAATGGCGCCATCGGGCGCTGCCAACACCTGGGCCTCACCACCGGAAAGTGGAATACCATACAAGCGTGTGTGCTCATCGCCTTCCCGACGGGCTAAGAAAGTGATCGTTTCACCACCATCTGCCCAGCCCAAACCACCCACATTGACCTTGCCTGAGATGAACGGACGCGACTCTCCTTCGGCATTGAGCACGTGCAGCTCGCTGTAAGACCGCCCATCCGAATCAACGCCCAGCTCTCTGGGGACAATTCGGGTGTAGGCAATGGATGAACCATCGGGGCTAATGGCAATTTGCCCCACTTGTTCTAACTTGGCAATGTCGGCCAAACTCATGCCTTGAGCTTGAGCAGCCTGCCAACTTAACGCCCATAAAAACAGCACACACAAGCTGCCCCAAGCGGTCTTTTTGTTCAACATTGATGTGATCCTTCAGGTGGTGGTTGTCGCTAGATTCTACCCGCCAATGAGAACAAATGGCAAAATCCCATGGTTTGTGTGGCCACAGACCCAGCACGA
>JAGYMV010000024.1 GCA_018400355.1 Wenzhouxiangella sp. | reverse complement strand
TCAACAAGAAAAAGTTGAGGCGGCACTGGGCTGCATTGTCAGAGCCTTCGAAGATTACAACGCCAGCTTTTCAGATATTACCCAACGCGCCAAACGCCGTTTTGTTGCCTGTGATCGGGCTGGCATGACACAGGATGTGGCGGCTCGCTACGCGCTGTATGACACCGCGATTCATCACACCATCAATGAACTCGAACAGATTTTAGGTGAGCGCTTATTTTCACGCGCCATCTGGGCACAAATCCGAAAGCACTATCGCACCATCACCGAACAACGTCCGGATGCCCGCTTGTATCGGACGTTTTTTAATACCATCAGTCGGCGGCTATTCAAAACAGCGGGCGTGGATGAGGCGATTGAGTTCACTGCAAAAGACGCGCTCACCCTGGCTGTGCCTGACCACAGTGCTGGTGAGAGACCGCCCATCGAGACATTTGGCATTCGTTTGACCGAGTCGAGTGATGTCATGGGGTTTGTGGAGCGCATGGGTCATGATTGGCCACTCCAGAACGTGGCGGCCGCCAGTGAGGCACTCGCCGAGCGATTGGGGTCTTTAGCGCAGCTGGGATCATCCGCACCTGACCTTCAATTAGAGATGCTGGTGCCAGCTTTCTATCGGGGTGGGCGCGCCTATCGGGTTGGGCGTCTTTTTTCAGAGACTCAAGCTCAGCCACTCGTGCTCGCTTTCAAGGCCGAAGCGCGTGGTGTGGAACTGGAAGCCATTTTGACCGAAACACGCCAAGTGAGCATTTTGTTTGGATACACCTTTAATTACTTTATGGCGGATCTTTTGGTGGTTGATCCGGTCATCAATTTCTTGAAAAGCATTTTGCCGAGTAAGCCGGTGGCCGAGCTGTACACGGTTTTGGGGCGAGTGAAGCAAGGAAAGACCGAGCGGTATCAATCATTTTTTACGCATCTCTCCACCAAAGCCGCCGATGAGTTGGTTGAGGCAGAAGGCAAGAAGGGCATGGTGATGCTGGTATTCACGTTGCCATCTTATCCCTTGGTCTTTAAGCTCATTAGGGATCGTTTCGCACCATCCAAGCAAGTCACTCGATCCGATGTTCTTGAACGCTATCATCTGGTGTTTCGCCATGACCGGGTGGGCCGCTTGATTGATGCGCAGGAATTCCGAGAGTTGAAGTTGCCTTTGTCTTCGCTGTCTGAGGCCCTTTTATCTTCTTTGGAATCGGAATGTGCTCGTTTGGTTGAAAGGCAAGGCGAGGATCTAGTGATTCATCATTGTTATGTGGAAAGACGGGTCAGGCCACTGGATTTATATTTGGCCGAGGTGGATGAGGAGTTGGCGATCCATGCGGTCATTGACTATGGTCAGGCCATTAAAGATTTGGCCAGATCCAACATATTTGCGGGTGATTTGTTGCCAAAGAACTTTGGCGTCACCGGCTCTGGGCGTGTGGTTTTCTATGACTATGATGAGCTCAGGCTCATGAGCGAGTGTCATTTCAGGCATTGGCCCCAGTCCAGCGATGATGTGCTGCAAATGTCTGCTGAGCCTTGGTTTTATGTGGGTCAAGACGACGTGTTTCCCGAGCAGTTCCCGCTGTTTATGGGGTTGGGGCCCGCCCGCCTAGCGGTGTTGCGAGCCCATCATGGTGAGCTGTTCGATGCCGATTGGTGGGTCGATACACAATTGGCCCTAGCCGATGGTCACTCGCTTGATGTGCCACCTTTCACGGCTGATGCTCGACTGAGGCAGGCTTGAGGTGACGGTCTAGGAAACGGGTGAGGGTTCGATAGACATGCAGTCTTTGCCCAGTGCCTGAAATGGCGTGTTTCTCGCCTGGATAGGTCATGAGCTCAAAGTCAATGGCTTGATCTTGGAGAAGTTGCATCAGCATGGTTGAGTGCGTAAACAGCACGTTATCATCTGCCATGCCATGAATCAGCAGCAATGGGTCTGAGATTTGATCGGCATAGCTCAACACATTGCCCTGATCATAGACAGCTTGATCAGCATCCGGCATGCCCATGTAGCGCTCGGTGTAGTGCGTGTCGTATAGGCGCCAATCGGTCACTGGCGCGACAGCCACAGCTGCTGCGAATTCACCTGGGTATTGACTGGCGGCCATCAGCGCCATGTAGCCACCGTAACTCCATCCAAAAATTCCGATGCGGTCGGGATCGACAAATCGCTGTGAGCGCAACCAGTCCACGCCCACCATTTGATCAACCATCTCAATCTGACCCAATCTTTGGTAGGCCGCGTCCTGAAAGGCCTTGCCTTGGCGTACGATGCCACGATTGTCCAATGTGAAAACAATGTAGCCTTTTTGCGCCATGTATTGATCAATCAATGCGCGCCGGCTCCATTGGTTGGTGGCCAGACGAGACGTGGGACCACCATAAACATGCACAAAAACAGGATATTGTGTCTCAGGATTGAAGTTGGGTGGGGTGATCATGCGGTAGTGCAACTGCTGAGCTTCAGGTCCGACCAGCACGCCGAACTCCCCGCCCCGATGTTGAGCGTGGTAGGGCCAATAAGGGTGCTCTTGATCGAGCTGATTGGCCACCAGCCACGCCAAACGCTCACCATCGACTCGGTGGAGCGAAAGTTGCGGTGGTTGGTTGACGTTGGAGTAGCGATCCACATAGACCTTGGTGTGGCGGTCCATGACGATGTCATGCCAGCCTTGGCGCTTGGATACTTGGGTGACCACTTCAGGCGACTGGGTCATCAACGAGGTGCGATAGAGTTGTTTTTGGGTTGGGTCAGGGTAGGCGGCTGTGAAATATACAAGGCCCAAGTCCTCATCAACCCCTGCCAAAGCATCTACGGCCCACGGCCCTTGTGTCAAGGGGCGCCACTGCCCACTCGAAAATTGATAGAGATAAAGGTGGTTGTAGCCAGTGCGCTCAGAAGACCAGATCAAGCCCGAGCCATCTTTTAAGAAATGGAGATCATCATGTAGATTGATCCAACTCTCAGCGGTTTCGGTGATCAGTGTGGTTTGTTGTGATGTCTCGAGTTCGTACTGAACCAGCTTGAGCATCTTTTGGTCTCGGCTTTGGTGTTGGTAGCTCAAGCTCTCACCGCTCGGCAGCCACATGACCCGAGGTATGTAGATATCGGTCTCTGTGCCCAGATCAATCCAGCGAGTCTCATTGGGGTCGGTGGTGTCCCAGTCGAGTTCAACGATGCCCAATTGGTAGGTGACATTATCAGTACCTGCGTATGGATAGCGCTGCTCTACCATTTGAATTTGATCGGCATTCACTTCATACCGTTGGGTTATTTCGATGGGTGACTCATCGACCCGCAAAAAAGCGATGGCATCGCTGTTGGGAGACCACCAAAAACCGGTGTCTCTGCCCATTTCTTCTTGGGCGATGAACTCCGCCATGCCATTTTTAATGACACCCCCACCATCTTGTGTCAATGGCTGGGCATTCGTGGTTTCAATTTCAGCCACCCACAGATTTTGGTCCCGAATGAAGGCAACCGATCGACCGTCGGGTGAAATTTGGGGGTCGGTATCAAACGCATCGCTGCTGGTGATCTGTTTGACCACGCTGGGTGTCTCGGCCAGATCCAGCACAAATATATTGCCACCCAATGGGAACAACAAAAAGCGCCCGTCAGATGACCACTGATAGTCGACAATGCCTCTTAGATCGGCAATGCGAGCCCGCTCCCGTCGGGCTTTTTCCTCAGCGCTGAGCTCACCTTCGTTGGCCATGACATCATCGGCTCTGACAAGAATACGGCTGATGTCGTCTTCGATGTGGTATTCCCACAAATCCATTAACGCGCGATCATTTTCTCTGCCTTGAATGAAAGTCACCCGATCACCAGCCGGGGAGAGTTTGACTTGGCTTAGGCTGGTGCCCGAGAGCTCTGGACTCTGAAAAATCCTCTCTAAGGTCAGTTCTGCAGGCTCAGTCGGTTGTGCCCAAGTTGAGGTCATCACGAAAAACAAAAGCGAGCAGATGGCACCGAAGCGAGTCATACACCAGATCCTTTCTTTAAGCAAAATGTTCATCCAAATAACGATTGATCTCATCGACCACGGCAGGCTCCAGGTGGCTCAGAAGAAAGTTCAAAGTCGCGGTCACATGCACCTGCTTTGCATTCACTTCAATATTGCCCGAGACACCCATTCGCTCAAAATGTAGGTGATCGCCTTCCCATTGGTAGTGCACGCCAAAGCGTTCGCTGAGGTCTTTTGCCAAGTCATCGGCGATGGCTCTGGCTTGGGCAACGGTCTTCGAGTGCGGTTTGGTGATGTCAATGGCCATGATGCCTCATGATACTCGCTCGCTTTGGGTTCTTGCTACTATACGACAATGAAGCCTCAGCACCTACATCGCTTAGTCATTGCATTCTTTGTGCTCTATTTGGTGGCTGTGACCTGGCCGCTGGCCATGTGGGTGAGTGATCCATTGCCCTTGATCTTCGGTCTGCCGTTGCCGTTGGCTTGGTCTATTTTATGGATTGTGCTCGGATTTGTGGTGTTGCTTGTGCTGGACTGGTTCACGGAGAGGTCGTGATGGAGCAGTGGGTGGTCGTTACCAGCATGATTGTGGCCTATCTGATGATCACGCTGGCCATCGGGCTTAGAGCGGGCAAGGGACTGTCGGCCACAGTGGATGGGTATGTGGCCGGTGATCGGAATTTTGGGCTGTTGGTGATGTACTTTGTGACCGGCGCCACCGTATTTTCAGCGTTTGCATTTTTGGGTGGGCCGGGTTGGGCCTATTCTCGCGGAGCGGCTGCTTTCTATATTCTTTCCTATGGCGTGCTTGGTATGGCGCCGTGGTATGTCATTGGGCCTAAGGTCGCCCGAATTGGGCGCCGGTTGAGCCTGGTGACACAAGCGCAGTTACTGACTGCCCGCTTTCCCTCCAAGACACTGTCTATTTTGATTGCGGTGGTCAGCGTGGTGGCATTGATTCCCTACATCACCTTGCAAATGAAGGGTGCCGGCATTGTGATCGAGGCGGTCACCGATGGCCATGTGCCACTGTGGCTGGGTGCCTTGGTGAGCTACGGCATTGTGCTCGTCTATGTCTTGATGAGCGGTGTGGCCGCCGTTGGCTGGACCAACACATTCCAGGGCATTTTCATGATCGTGATTGCGTGGGCCTTGGGGTTGTACTTGCCCTATGCCTTGCATGGTGGCATTGGCCCGATGTTTGCAGAAATCATTGAGGCCCGACCTGAGATGTTGGCCTTGCCTGGCCTGACGGGCAGTGGCGAGGCCTGGAGTTGGGGTGGTTATACCAGCGCGATTATCATCAGCGCGGTGGGTCTGACCATGTGGCCACATATCTTTATGAAGGCTTTTACCGCACGCGATGAGCGGATCATCCGTCGGACCGTGGTGCTGTTTCCCACCTTTCAACTGTTCTTGGTGCCTGTCTTCTTGATTGGCTTTGCCGGCGTGATGGCGGTGCCCAATTTGGAACAGGCCGATTTCATTTTGCCGCATTTGATTCTGACCATCGATTTGCCCTTGATCGTTGTGGGTCTTTTTTGCGCAGGCGCCTTGTCTGCCTCGATGTCAACGGGTGATGCCTTGCTGCATGCCACGGCCTCTGTGGCCGTTGAAGATGGCATTCGGCCCATTCAGGCGATGTCAGAACACACTCAGCGCTGGCTGATACGTGTATTGATGGTGGTGGCAGGGGCCATTGCCTACTTTTTTGCCATCAGCGAGGGCATGTCTTTGGTGGTGTTGTTATTGACATCCTATGGCGTGATTGCGCAACTGGCCCCACCCATTGTTGCGGCTTTGTTTTGGGCTCGCGCCACCACGGCCGGTGTGTTGGCGGGCCTATTGGCCGGTTCCGGGACAGCACTCATTGGATTTTTTAATCCAGCACTTGTCCCTTTTGGTCTGCATGAAGGCATCATGGGCTTATTGGTGCACGTGCCCGTCTTATGTCTGGTTTCTTGGCTCACTGCGCCACAAGAGAGAACGCATACAGACCAGTTCTTAAACCCCAAACCCCTAGACAATGGATAAGCAGATGACACGGCAGGACCGAAGCATTGAACTATTGACCCAATTGGTGGCTTTTGAGACGGTCTCCTCCCAGTCGAATTTGGCTTTGATTGATTGGGCCGAGGCCTTTTTGACAGGCCTCGGTGCGCGGTGCCGTCGCACCTGGGACGATGAGCGTTCAAAAGCCAATCTATTGGCTTCGTTTGGCCCCGAAGGCGAAGGTGGGATTGTGTTGTCCGGACACACCGATGTGGTGCCGGTCGATGGGCAAGATTGGGCCACCGATCCTTTCAAGCTCACAGAGTCCAATGGGCGTCTCTATGGCCGTGGCAGCGCAGATATGAAGGGTTTTTTGGCCGTTTGTATGGCCTGCTTAGAAGCAGCTGATCTTGATGGATTAAAAAAGCCCATTCATTTGGCCATGTCCTATGATGAAGAGGTTGGCTGTATTGGCGTGGATCGGTTGATTGAAGACCTAATGGCGCATTTGGCGCATCCCCAATGGGTCTTGATTGGTGAGCCCACCTCCATGCAGGTGATCAAAGCCCACAAATCCATCAATGTATTCAAGACAACGGTTACTGGTCAGGCGGCTCACTCCAGTCAGCCCCACCGAGGTGCTGGTGCCATTTTTGCGGCCGCACGGATGATTGAAAAGCTGCATCAGCTCGGCGAGGATAAGCGCGATGAGGGTGGCTCAGGGAGCTGTGAGCCGCCATACACCACCGTGCAAGTGGGTTTGATCGAAGGGGGTACAGCGGTCAATATTTTGCCCTCACGCTGTGAGTTTCGATGGGAATATCGCGCCTTGCCTGGTGAAGATCCCGATGAAATCCTCAATGCGCTGAGTGGCTGGGTAGAGGCCAATGTGGTGCCAGATCTCAAGCGCCACGCGCCCGAGGCATCCATTGTCACTGAGGCCATTGCGCGTGTGCCGCCGCTGATTCCCTCGTCCGAATCGGGTATCGAGGAGTGGGTCAATGGTTTGCCCGGTGTGCAATCAGGTGGAAGCGGCGAGGTGGCGTTTGCCACAGAAGGTGGAAACTTCAAAGGCTTTGGCTTGCCCGCCATTGTTTGCGGCCCGGGCTCGATTGATCAGGCGCATCAGCCCAACGAGTATGTGGACATCGCTCAGCTTCACTTATCCGTTGAAATGGTCAGTGCGGTGATCGAGGGCCAGTGCGGGTGATGTGGTTACCTAGAGCCTAGCGATAAAAAGCCAGTTCAATCACTTCAATATCGGCATCAAAGGCTTCACCATAGGCCACCACAGCAATGCTCTTGAGTGATGAGACATCTAAGGCTCGGCGGGTTGACTCGCCTTGAAATGCCCCAAATGGGATGTCCATGGTCATCCACTCCTGATCGCTCGTGACTGGGATGCTCGCACCATAGTACTGCCAAGGCAGCCATGTGGCCCGAGTCCTCAAATGAATGTAGTAAGCACCTGGTTGGGCTCGGGCTGTGACACGGACGCCATCCCACTGACTCGCATCAAGCCTTTTCCCATTTTTTTCGAGGGGCAGTCTGGCCTGAATGAACCCACCATTGTTCTCTAGTCGGACTTGGCCTTGCAGGCGCAAAGACAAACGGTCATCGGAGAGACGTTGATAGCCTAAGTTGAGATCCGACAAGCCACCCATGACTCGATCACTGAAGCCCGACCAGCGGGTCCCAAATATCGATTGGCCATCGCCGCTTTGAAAGTCGTCAATGATGAGGGCATCTTTTGACTCATCCATCGCCATAACCGACCCATGGAGAAGAATCAAATACAGGACCCACGCGGTTTTTTGGAGCAAATTGGTTACCATAGGCAAATCATAGCGTGAGGGTTCTTTGGGATGCGAGCGCTTTTTCACATCACACAAAGGTTGTAATCCATCGATGTCCGATCAAGATGCCCACGAAAAACTAAGCCAGCTTCGCCACGCGTTGGATGCCGTGGATCAATCGCTTGTCGAGCTGGCAGCCAAGCGCCAAGCGATTGTGTCTGAGATTGGGGCCATCAAAGCAGCTTCTGGGCGTCAGTTGAGGGATTTTCGAAGAGAGCGCGAGGTGCTCGATGGGGTCAGATCTCATGCAAAGCGCGTGCACGTGGATCCCGACTTGGCTGAAGATCTTGTGGCGCGATTGATTGAAGCCTCACTGACGCGGCAAGAACAAGAACAGGTCGAAAGAGCGCACCGAGGGGAGGGCAAGAGCGCGCTGGTGATTGGTGGAGCAGGCAGGCTCGGCGGCTGGCTGGTGAATTTTTTAGATGCCCAAGGCTTTGCGGTTACTCTGGCAGATCCGCTGTTAAGAGACGTGCCCCAAGAACGACAGTTCTCAGATTGGCGGTCGGCGGGTCTTGAGTTTGACGTGGTGGTGCTCGCGACCCCGCCTGGAATCACTTCAGCACTGCTCGATGAGCTTATTGAACTGCAACCCCAAGGGCTCATCTTC
Organism: Wenzhouxiangella sp.; assembly: GCA_018400355.1. Taxonomy (GTDB): domain Bacteria; phylum Pseudomonadota; class Gammaproteobacteria; order Xanthomonadales; family Wenzhouxiangellaceae; genus Wenzhouxiangella. The sequence continues at coordinate 625 of JAGYMV010000024.1, read as the reverse complement.
GATGTGGGTTCGATCAAGTCGCCCATGATTGATTCGTTGAAGCGAGCCAGCGACGAGGGGCTGAAAGTTTGCTCGATCCACCCCATGTTTGGTCCCAACACAGCCTTGTTGTCCGGGCGGCATGTGTTGTTGATGAACACAGGCTGTGATCAGGCGCTGGCGGAAGCCAAAGCGTTATTTGCTGACACGATGGCTGAGACTGTGGTCATTCCCCTAGAGGCGCATGACCGGCTCATGGCTTTGGTTCTGGGTCTGTCCCACGCGATTAATATCGCCTTCCTACTGGCATTGGTCGAGAGTGGTGTGGGTGCTGATGAGTTGAACCAGCTATCCAGCACGACCTTTGACCGACAATTGACGATTGCTCGTGATGTCGCCAACGAGAGCCCGTCGGTGTACTACGAGATCCAGAAGCTCAATGACCACGGGCAAATGGCGCGTGATGCGTTGACCAGGGCGATGGGATTGCTGAGTGATGCCGTGATGGCCAATGAGCCCGGTGCATTCACCGAGCTCATGGCCCGTGGCCGTGCTTATCTTCAATCGCGCTCAGACACTTGATGGCTGACCTGAGGAGAGATGTCTAGGCTCAGTGCCTCGAGCACATTGGCCAGTCCATTGGCCG
>JAGYMV010000239.1 GCA_018400355.1 Wenzhouxiangella sp. | reverse complement strand
GCTCATCAAACCCACCACGCCGCCACCAATGACCAAGACCGAGCCGCTCGCAGCATCTGTCGGGGGCATGGGATGGGTGGCGTGTCTCAACTGGCGATAAGAACAGCTATGGGGTGTTGGGGGACGAGCCCGACCCCTTGGATTGGGGCACAAACCCTTCAATCAAGATCAACACGACACCCACAACAATGGCACTGTCAGCGACATTGAAAGCCGGCCAATGGTAGCCGGCGACATGCACGTCAATGAAGTCGACCACATAGCCCCAGCGGACGCGATCAATTAAGTTGCCCAGTGCGCCCGATAAGACCAAAGCAATGGCTGCGGGCAAAAGCCTCGCTTTTTGCGGCAAGCGTTTCAGCCACACCAACAAAATGGCCATAATGACAACCGCCGCGCCACTGAGAAACCAACGTTGCCACCCACCGGCGTCCGCCAAAAAGCTAAATGCCGCACCGCTGTTGTGGGCCAAAGTGAGATTTAACCAAGACGTGATGGGTTGGGCTCGATACAGATCCAGTTCGGTGCTGGCCAATTGCTTGGTCCACAGATCCAACACGACCAACCCCAAAGCCAGTGATAACCAAGCCGCATACCGACCAAGGCCCATGTGAGTAGGCGCTACCCCCATCGTCTCACCTCACCTGCCCCATCCACATTGGTCACGCAACGCGCGCACAACTCTGGGTGCTGATCATTAGAGCCCACCGTTGTTGAATGATGCCAACAACGCGTGCACTTATCCGCTTGGCTGGCGATCAAAGCGGCCTTCAAGGCATGGCCTTCCACCTCGGTGACCAAGTCAGGCTGAGTCACCTCACCGAGTCGAACATCGGCGGTTAAGAAAATAAAGCGCAACTCATCCCCTACCTTGGCCAGGTCCTCGGCCAGCGGGCCACTGGCATCCAACACCACTTCAGAGGCCAGCGATGACCCAATCGCCCCCTCTCTTCGCAAGCGCTCCAACTCAGGCCCAATGGCTTCCCGGACGCCCCGAATGCGATGCCACATGACCTGCGCGACTGGGTCGGCGACTATTTGGCTGGATGCCAATGGTTCATACCAAGTCTCCATGGCGACAAAATCGCCTCGCTCACCGGGCATGCTGCCCCAAATCTCTTCGGCGGTGAATGGACAAATCGGTGAGAGCCAACGCACCAAGGCTTCCAAGATGTGCATCATCGCTGTTTGTGCCGACCGCCTCGCTGGGTGATCTTTCGGCAAGGTGTACAAACGGTCTTTGATGATGTCGAGATAAAACGAGCCCATGTCTGATGAGCAAAAGTGGTGGAGCTTTTGGTAAATCAATGGGAATCGATAATTGGCATAGGCATCGGTGATTTGGTCTTGTAATTCGGATGCCAAACCCACCGCATAGAGATCGAGAGGCAACAAATCAGCCGCTGGCATGGAATGGGCCTGTGGATCAAAGTCAGCCAAATTGCCCAACAAGAATCGTGCGGTGTTGCGAATGCGTCGATAGGCATCGGAGACCCGCTTTAAAATCTCATCGGAGACGTGCATTTCTTGTCGATAATCGGCTGCGGCAACCCAAAGCCTCAAGACATCAGCCCCCAGCGAATTCACCACCGTTTGTGGGGCGACCACATTGCCCATGGACTTGGACATCTTGCGGCCATTGGCATCGA
>JAGYMV010000238.1 GCA_018400355.1 Wenzhouxiangella sp. | reverse complement strand
TAAGGTGGCCAGTGCCAAGCGGCGCGATTCACCGCCCGATAAATCCATGCATGAGCGATTTTTTAGTGCCGATAAGCCCAGCACTTCAAGGGCTTGGTCGGCCAATCGATGGTCGCTGGGTTGCTCTTTCATCCAAGGCTTTAAGTGGGGATGTCGGCCCACCAACACCGTTTGTTGGCAAGTCGCATCGAAGGCATAACGGGTCTCTTGGGTTAACATGCCCAAAGAGGTCGCGATCGAGCGTCTGGGGATCTCATGCAAGTCTTGACCATTTAGCTGAACCCGGCCCTGACTCGTTGGGTGAAGGCCCGCTAAGGTTTTGAGCAAGGTCGTTTTGCCCACCCCATTTTGTCCCAGCACACCCCAAAATTCGTGGCGGTGGATGGCCCAGTTCAAATCTTTGGCCACGCAGACATCACCAATCTCGATGGTGGCGTTTTCAATCTCAAGCAAAGCGGGCGCGTGACTCATCATCCCTTGATCCGGATCGCTCTATTTAATAGCAGCAAGAACAACGGCACACCAATCAAGGCGGTCAATACCCCCACAGGCAATTGGCGTGGAGCAAGAAGGGTGCGCGCCACGGTATCGGCAACCACCAAAAACCCGCCACCAAAAAACGCGGCCGCTGGGAGCAAGGTGCGGTGATCGGCACCGATCAAAAGGCGCATCAAATGCGGCACGATCAAGCCGACAAAGCCAATGGCGCCCGCGATGGAGACCGCCAAGCCCGTCAACAAAGAAGCAACCACATAGACCTCCCAAAACCGAGCGCGGGTGGCTTCACCCAACAAGGCGGCTTGCATCTGGCCTTGGCTCATGACATTGAGGCTGCGTGCCCGAAACCAGACAAGGGCCAGACCAATAAACACAGGCACCAGCCACCAAGCAGACAAGCTGGCATAACTGAGATCGCCCATCATCCAAAACAACATCCCACGCAAGCTCGCATCCGGGCCCAAGGCCAGGATCAAAGAAATCACAGCACCCCAGCCCGCGGCGATGACCACACCGGTGAGCAACACCCGCGTGGTCGACCAAGGCCCTTGGCCTCTGGCCAACACAAACACAATGATGGTGGTGACAAGCGCGCCCAAAAATGCCAAAAGTGGAACGGGCACAGATTGAATGCCCAATGTGCCCGCCAAGCTGATGCCCAACAGCGCAAACACCGAAGCCCCACCGGATAAGCCCAAGACATAGGGGTCGGCCAATGGGTTTCTCAAGAGCACTTGCATCAAGCACCCAGCGACAGCCAACAAAGCGCCTGTGATCCATGCAGCTATGGCCCGTGGCCAGCGCAGTTCCCAAACGAGACTGGATTGGGTTTCTGTGGCCAACCAAGGCCAGATCAATCCACTCGAACCCCAGGACATGGCCAATAAAATGCTCAACGGCAACAGGGCCAACAGCGCCAAGCCGACCCAGAGGGTGCGATTATTTACCGGCATGCTTGGCACAGTGAGCAAAAATTGATTAACATTCAGAGAAGCTCATTTAAAAGGGTATGGCCACGTATGATAGCGTGCCTACCGACCAAACGACATGATTGATCCTGATGGATTTAGGCCCAATGTGGGCATTGTATTGGCCCGACGCGATGGCAGTGTGTTCTGGGCCAGACGCGCGCGCCAAGGTGGTTGGCAGTTCCCGCAA
>JAGYMV010000237.1 GCA_018400355.1 Wenzhouxiangella sp. | reverse complement strand
ACCGCCCATGGTGGTGCGAGACGGCGGCGTATTGGCCGATGGGTTTGATGTCGAGCTCGATGAGCTTCGTGCGTTGAGCCAAAATGCGGGCAACTTTTTGCTGGAGTATGAGCAAAAAGAACGGGAGCGAACGGGGCTATCGACCCTAAAGGTCGGTTTTAACCGCGTCCATGGCTACTACATCGAAGTCTCAAAAACCCATGCTGAGTCCGTGCCGACCGAATATACGCGCAGACAAACCCTAAAAAACGCCGAACGCTATATCACAGAACCCCTCAAAGCCTTTGAAGACAAGGTCTTGTCAGCCAATGACCGGGCGCTGAGCCGAGAAAAAATGCTCTATGAGGCATTGGTCGATGAGCTGGCCCATGCGCTGGACGAAATCAAACCATCGGTCCGGGCCCTGGCAGAGCTTGATGTGCTGGTCTGCCTGGCCCAACGTGCCGAACAGTTACAGCTTAAAAGGCCCACGCTGTCTGACGCACCAGGGATTCACATCACCCAAGGGCGCCACCCAGTGGTCGAGCAAGTGCTGGATGCGCCCTTTATCCCCAATGATTGTGTTCTCACACCAGATGAGCGAATGATGGTGGTGACCGGTCCGAACATGGGCGGCAAATCCACCTACATGCGGCAAGTCGCGCTCATTACCTTATTGGCCCACGCTGGCAGTTTTGTACCGGCGCAGTCTGCACAAATTGGCCCGGTCGATCGCATCTTTTCCCGCATCGGTGCCGGCGATGATCTGACCAGAGGTCACTCGACGTTTATGGTGGAAATGGTTGAAACGGCTCACATTCTTCGTCACGCCACACGACACTCCTTGGTCTTGATGGATGAAATTGGGCGCGGGACTTCCACCTTTGATGGCTTGGCACTGGCCTGGGCTGTGGCCCATGAGTTGGCCGTCAAGATCCAGGCCATGGCCTTGTTTGCGACCCATTACTTCGAGCTCACCAAGCTCGCTGAAGACCACGCCGGCATTCGCAACGTGCATTTGTCTGCCCGCGAACACGGTGATGGCATCGCTTTTTTGCATGCGGTTGAACCAGGCCCAGCGAACCAATCCTACGGCTTGCAGGTGGCCAGACTGGCGGGGATCCCGAAACATGTGGTGAGACAAGCCCAGACCCATTTGGCGGGGCTTGAAAAAAACCAGGCGATTTCGGCCGCCGAGGCCAACACGCCACAGGCCGATCTATTTGCAGCACCACCCCCAACGCCAGCGCTCAGCCCAGAACCGGCTGAGTCCGCCCTCGTCAAAGAGCTGGCCAAACTCGACCCCGATGCCCTCAGCCCGAAAGAGGCGCTTGATGCGCTATACCGGCTGCAACAAATCATCAATGAAAACAACGAGCCACTGGGTTAAGCTAGAGGGCATGATATTTCGCGAAAAGAAACGTTCGATCACGCTCAGCCACGGTGTCTTGTTTTTGGCGTTGGTGGCTGCCTTGTTGCTATTGATCGCGGGCCCAGGCACGCGCTTGGGTTGGTGGGACTTCCGCTTTGGCTTTTTGCTGATGCGTTGGGCCGTGTATGTTGCCATTGCCACCGTGGTCGCCGGCGGGGTGTTGCTGCTGATTAAAAAAGCACGTCGAGGCCCCACCGGCCTGGTGGTGGTCGCCCTGCTGGTGTCATTGGCCACGGCCTTTGTCCCCAT
>JAGYMV010000236.1 GCA_018400355.1 Wenzhouxiangella sp. | reverse complement strand
ACCGCAGCCTCTGGGCTTTGGGGAGCAACGCTCACAGACGTGGTTCAGTTGGCGGTTATTTTTGTGGGCATTCCTTTGGTTGCCTTGGGTGGTTTGCAAGCGGCCGGCGGTTGGGCTGGCATTGAGGCGACCTTGTCCGCCACTGAGCCAGCTCTAATTGAAGCGGGCTATTTCAGTTGGGTGGGTGACCGGGGCATCTTATTGGTCGCAGCGGTGATTCCAACCGTGATGTATACCTTGATCGGCCAAGATTTTTACCAGCGCCTGTTCGCTGCCAAGACAGATCGCATCGCCGTTGTTGCAGCAAGTTTGGCCGGATTTTTATTGATCATCTATGCGGCTTTTCCTGCCATCACCGGCATCGCAGCGCGGGCTTTGTTTGGGCCAGACATGGACCCATCGCAGGCCATTGCCACTGTGGTGACTCAAGTGTTGGGTGTTTGGACTGGCGCCATTGTCTTGGGCGCGATTATTGCAGCGATTCTATCCACCGCGGATTCTTTATTGATTGCAGGCACCGCGCATTTGACCCATGACATCGCGCAAAAAGGCCTGGGTTGGTCGCCAACAGACCGACAAATGCTCTGGGCCTCTCGGGGTGCGACTGTTTTGATCGGTTTGTCTGCCTTGGTGTTGGCTTTGGGGATTCAGGCCATCATTGAGCTGTTGTTGTTGAGTTACACCATGTATGCCGCGGGTGTTTTCATTCCCGTGGTGCTCGGGCTCTACTGGTCTGGTGGCACCGGCAAAGGGGCATTGGCTGGCATTGTTTCCGGTGGCGGGGTGAGTGTGTTGGCCGCCACCGATGTGCTGTGGGTGGGCCAATGGCCCCCCATTGTGGTGGGCGCGGGTGTTTCACTGACAGCCTATGTCTTAGTGAGTGTGATCTGGCCGGAAAAAAGTAGGCAGCGCAGATGACCGAAGCCATGCACGCTCTCTGGATGGACGAAGCCTTGGCATTGGCCAGAAAAGCGCTGGACCATGAAGAGGTGCCGGTGGGGGCTGTGGTGGTGAAAGATGGGGTGGTGATTGGGCGGGGCTTTAATACCGTTATTTTGGACCAAGACCCCACCGCGCACGCTGAGATCAAGGCCCTGCGCGCAGCGGCCCAGCATGTGGGCAACTATCGATTACCGGGCTGTGATTTGTATGTCACCTTAGAACCCTGTCCAATGTGCGCCGGCGCCTTGGTCAATGCACGCCTAAGGACCATCATATTTGGGGCCCGAGACCCGAAGGCTGGGGCGGGGGGCTCGCTGTTTCAAGTGTTAAAAAACCCGCTTTTGAACCATCAGTGTGATATTTTGGAGGGGATTGGTGCAGAACAAAGCGCTCAGATGCTCAAGGACTTTTTCAAAGCCCGCCGCAGATGATGAGGCAATGAGTGAAAAATGAATGCGCTTGGTCAAGATTAAGATCAGGCACCTAAAAAGACATTTATCAACGAAAAGTAGACAACCCAATAGGATGAATCATCATGAGAACCTTTCTTATACTTTTGGCTGTGGCTTTTGTGACAGCGTGTAACGCGCCCGAGCAAGAGTCTGCGTCTGATGCCAGCAACCCCTTGTTGGTCGACAGCACGCTGCCTTACGGTTTGCCGCCATTTGATCAAATCGAAAACGAGCATTTTGGGCCCGCCTTTGATCAGGCCATGGTGGAGC
>JAGYMV010000235.1 GCA_018400355.1 Wenzhouxiangella sp. | reverse complement strand
AACGCAGGACTGACGTTCGAGGTGGTGGAAGCGCGAGCCAAATAACCACAACCAAAAGCAGCTCAAAATCCAGGGCGGGTCATGTCGGATGACCCGCCCTCTTTTTTTAAGCCATGAGTTCTTTTAAGCCACCAGTTCGTTTACGCCATGAGCTTGGGTAGCACAAAGGCAAACAGAGCACTGACCACGGTCGCGATCACAGCAAAGCCATACAAACCCACCGACCATCGCCTGAGCCGTTGGCAGGCCATGGCCAATCTTTGATCAGCTGGGCACGGTGCCCGTCTGGCCCGATACAGCAAGAGGCCGGCAACAATGAGCATGGCCGTTGCAAACCCAAACACCAAGCCCTTGTGCTGCGAGAGCCAGATCAATTGGGGGAAGAACCCCAATAGGGTGACCAAGCCAGCCCCTGCGCCCAAGCTCACCATCACAGCGGGCAAGACGCAACAGACCAAGGCCCCGGAGCTGGCCAATAGGGCGCCAAGGGCGCCCCACAGGCTTTGCTGATTGGGCTTTAGTAGCGACTCACTCATGGTGCGGTTGGTGGCCGCCATCGGGTGAGCCATGGTCGCCCATTTGGTCTTTGATCATGGCCAGTGTGCGGTTGGTTCTCTCCATGGAGACCACATCGTAGCCAGCATCCACCAGCGTTTTTTCGATCAGGGCATTGTCCATGTCCATGTCTTTTTTCAAAGCAATGGCGACCAGCTGGTTCTCGAGGCTGACATACACCTCTTCAGTGGCGGGTTCTTTGGAAAAAGCGCTGGTGATCCCTTGTGCACAGAACGCACAAACCAAGCCGTTGACTTTCACTTCTACGCTTGTGTCCGATTGCGCCCAAGCGGTGATGGAGAGCGCCAGAGCCAAAAGACCGGCGGTTAAATGTAGGTGATATTTGTTCATGATTTTTCCTTTGATTAAATTGAGTTTAAGTTAAAAGTTAAACATCACATTGCCCAACAACTGCCCATCGTTATCAATGCCTGCCTCCAACCACCAAGTGGGATTGAAGAAGCGAAGCATCAGGGCTGCTTTGGGTTTGTCTTTTAATGTGTGCGTGGTTCGCATGCCCTTGAGAACAACCCAAGTGGCCATGCGGTTGAAGTCATGCTCATAGGGGGCATAGCCCAGTGAGACCGTGTCCATGCGATACCGCCAATGGGTACCCTCGTGGTGCTCGCTGATGATGGAGGTATAGATGCGACGCGTCTCAAAATCGGCTTGAAAGCCCACGTGGCCACTGAGGTCATTGGATAGATCCGTCCGACCATAGCCAGCACCGCCCCAAACAAAGAAATTGGCCTGTGCTTTGGGCCAATTCCAACGTTTGACCAAACGGGCCGCCCGAAGGTAGTTCACATCCAACTGACCCTCATCGGCCAGTTCTCTTAAATGCAAACCACCCGCGGACACAGACCAGCGAAAGCTGCCTGAATACCCATACCGCCAAGCGGTCAGATTGGGCTGGATATCAGCCACCAATACTTGCCCGCCGGTGTAGGTCACTGGTCTGGCCTGCGCATCAGGCCCGCCCATGAACATCAAACCAAGGCAAAAAACGCCAATGGTCCATAAACCATATGAGTGTTGATGAGCCAGTGGCTCACCACAGTCTGTCAATCTAGACATCGTGATACTCCATTGATATCTGAAACGCTTTGCTGA
>JAGYMV010000234.1 GCA_018400355.1 Wenzhouxiangella sp. | reverse complement strand
GTGAGGTAGTCCAAGGTCAGTACTTCACCTTGAGTCCCAGGGGCGCGCCCTGCAAACTCATCCGATGAGAGCGTTTGTAGGTGGCCGATGTAGTTTTGGGCATCACCTGGCACCATGGGCGGCAAAGGGTTGGCCGCATCATAGGCAATTTCTTCTTGGGCCTCGCGTTCGACCTCTTCGTATTGCTGACAAGCCGTGAGTGCCAAGGCCATGAAACTGGCGGCAGACAAAAGCATCCATGAACGTTTGCGTGTAGACATGATTGGACCTCTGGGTTGGTATCTATCTGGTTTGGTATGTAAGCGATGCCCTCATTGTAGCCGAGCTGGGGATTTATATCAGGCCGGCTTCTATCGCCTTTAAGACAGCGCGTGTGCGGTCTCTGACGCCCATTTTAGAGAGAATATTGGAGACGTGGTTTTTGATGGTGCCCTCGGCCACATCCAAGGCACGGGCGATTTCTTTGTTGGAATAGCCACCGGCCATCAGCCGCAAGATCTCGGTCTCACGACCGGTCATGGCCTCGGGTTGTTCTAGGGCACTGAATTCGGTGCTGTGGCTCTTGAGGCCTTTTAAGAGGCGGTCGGTGATGGCGGGGTTCACCAAGGTGTTGCCTGCGGCCAAGGTGCGTACCGCATTCAACAAGTCTTCCAGTGCCACGTCTTTTAGCAGATAGCCTTTGGCACCGGCCCGAATCCCGCCCAGCACCAGCTCGTCGTCATCGAAGGTGGTCAAGATCAGTGTGGGGGGTTGCTGGTCGCGTTCGGCCAACGCTTCTAAGACTTGAAGCCCGTTCATGTTGGGCATTCTCAAATCCAACAACAACACATCGGGCTTGAGTTTGGGGACGATCTCCAAAGCCTCTTGGCCGTCGCTGGCCTCCCCCACCACTTCAATGTCATCGGATAGGGCCAACAAAGACCGCACCCCTTGCCGAATGAGGGTTTGGTCGTCCACCAGCACCACCCGAATCACGCCCCACCCTCCTCAGGCAGCCAAGCGCGGACCCGAAAACCCAATTCGGGGCCGGTGGAGATGTCCAAACGGCCACCGAGTTCTTTGAGTCGCTCGCGCATGCCGTTGATGCCATTGCCTGGCATCAGTTCAGAGGCACCCGTGCCATCGTCGCGGGCGTTTAAGGCCAAACCATCCTGACTTCGCTCGATGCTCATCCAGAGCTCACTGGCTTGGGCGTGGCGGACGGTGTTGGTGATGACCTCTTGGGCGCAGCGCAACAGCGCCTGGGCGCGTTTGGGATCGGTTTGTGAAAGTCCTTCGGGGATCTCCAAGTGAATGGTGAGCTCGGGCACACCCTCGGTCAATGTCTCTAGGGCCTGGCGCAGGTTGACTTGATCGGCCCGTCTAAGATCACTGACCACTTCTCGAACATCACTGAGTAAGAGCCTGGCCACCGCGGCGGCTTTGTCGACATGGTCTTTGCCTTGACCTTGACTGGTGTGGCTGGCGACCTCCAGATTGAGGGTGAGCGCGGTCAGATGGTGCCCAACCAAATCGTGCAAGTCTCTGGAGATTCGAACCCGTTCGGCAATGCGGGTGTTTTCGGCCAAGAGGGACTGGGTGGCCACCAGCTCGGCATTCACCCGCCTTAAATCGGCTTTGGCTTGGACTTGTTGCAAGGCCAGCAATGAGGCGATGAAGGGAAACAGCACCAGCCCG
>JAGYMV010000233.1 GCA_018400355.1 Wenzhouxiangella sp. | reverse complement strand
CACCATAAACGATGCGGCGATGTTGCCTTCAGCGATTTGTTCCTCGGCCATCACCAGACGTCGATTGGCCAAGCGAAGCTCCAAAGGCGCATGCACGTCACCGCCGGCTTGGGTGGCACGGGTGATGGCGACTTGGGCATTGTTCAACAGATTGGGGTCGGGTGGGGTGGTGGCGCAGGCGCTGACCAGCAGTAGGACCAGCACAGCGGCTGATTGGCTCAGGCGCCGACGGCCCACGCGGGGCATCTGGGTTGTCAGAATCTTTTGAATACGGGTCAAGGGTCTATTGTTTTGGTGCATCGGGTTGCTTATCTGGTTGGGCATTCATGATGTCTTCATTGTGCCCCAAATTGGCACAAATGGCACGGATAGTTGGCATGTCGGCCAAATCGCACCCAAAACGCTCGGCGTTGTAGACCTGCGGGAGCAAGCAGCAATCGGCCAGCGTGGGGTGGTGTCCCACACAAAACCGGGCTTTTTGGGGCTCGGGGTGCTCGGCTTGGAGCATGGCCTCCACGGCCTCGAGTCCCGTTTGGATCCAGTGCCTGGCCCAATCGGCTTTTTGGTCTTGATCGGCGCCGAAGCTGGTTTCGAGACGCGTCAATACCCCCAAGTTCTGAATGGGCGCGGTGTCGCTGGCGATGATCTGCGCCACCGCGCGGGCTCGGGCCCTTTGGCGGGGGCCATCGGGCAGCAGGGGTGGGTCTGGGAAGACCTCGTCGAGGTACTCAATGATGGCCAAAGATTGACTCAGTGCCAAACCCTGATGCACCAAGGTGGGCACCAGCCCCTGTGGGTTCAGGGCTCGGTATGGGGCTTTCTTGTGCTCGCCGCCATCGGCAATCAAACTCACCGGCCTCTGGGTGTAAGCCAAGCCCTTGATGGCGAGCGCCAAGCGCACCCGATAACTGGCCGATGAGCGCCAATAACCGTATAAGACCAGTTCATCGGATGCACTCATTGGGTCAGCCGCGCGCGCCTTGGGTGGTGTCGGGTCTGTTGGCACATTTGTTGGCGGGTGCGTTGGCGGGCCTCACGCATTGACTTGCACCATCTGGTCGATGGCACCGAAAATGGATTGGCCATCCTTGCCCGTCATTTCAATCTTGACCCGATCGCCTGTGGTTAAAAAGGGGGTGGATGCTTTGCCCTGTTCGACCTGTTCCAGTACCCGTTTTTCGACCAAACAAGACGCTCCCACGCTGGGGTCTTCATTGGCAATGGTGCCAGAGCCCATCACGGTACCAGCAGACAAAGGCCTTGTTTTGGCGGCATGCGCCAACAACTGGGCAAATGAAAACTGCATGTCTTGACCCGCGTCGGGCTCGCCAAAGCGCTGCCCGTTGAGGGTGGTGATTAAGCGCCCATGGAGTTTGTCGTCGATCCAAGCCCCATCGAGCTCATCGGGGGTGATGGCCACCGGCGCCAAAGCAGAACGTGGCTTGGATTGTAAAAAGCCAAAGCCTTTGCCCAATTCGTTGGGAATCAGCAAGCGAAGCGAGACATCGTTCATGAGCGTGATGAGTTCGATGTGGTGGGCGCAGGTCCTTGCATCAGCGCCCATGGGGATGTCGCTGGTGATGACCGCAATCTCTGCTTCAAAGTCTGCGCCATGATCGAGGCTTTCTAAAGTGATCGGATCGGTGGGGGCCAAGAAACCATCGCTCACCGCTTGATACAT